>JALSHZ010000114.1 GCA_026981985.1 Gammaproteobacteria bacterium
ACCCGTGCGCGTTCTGCACTGCGTTCGCTGCAGAAAAGTACCGATTTGATCAAGCGGTTTTTTCATGAGTCACATGTGCAATATGTAATAACTTGATGTCTGGTAGGTTTTTGCCGGGTTAGTATTTCGGGCATCGAATCAGCAACGGCGCGGCGGAGGGGCTGAATTTAAAGCTCCAGACCATTAAAGCCAATGCGGAAGGCTATCGGTCATTTAAAAGCTTCAGAAACAACACCCTGGTTTACTGGGGAGCCTTGGATATCCTGCCACGTTTTCCATGCTGACCTACGAAGAAACTTCAAAATTGAGTCCAAGAGTCACCTTCATACCCATATAGCTCAAAATCTTTTCGAAAGGTATCATGTACTTTTCTAGCGAGTTCCTGGTCATAGTATTTTTTTCTAGGACGTTTTGTCGCATTAGCTTTTTTTGAGGCCTCCTCAATTAACTTGGCTGGCGCCTTGATACGCTCGAGTACGTAAGCAAAATCGTTAGAGAAATTTTCAAGTTTTCCCACAAAATCAAAATTAACATACGGATGCCACATCGTAAGATGTTGGTCTAGCCAATGTCGGTCCATGTCATACCGTTTTTGTTGGGATATGAATTCAACAAATTCAGCAAACGAAACCGGATTTCTATCAAGATTTATTTCACGGGGATTGCCGCCAACGAAGTTGGCTTTAATCCTTTGTGCCAATGGAACGTAATTTCGTTTCGTCGGATCCTTCTGTGGCTGATATATTTTATCGGAATAGGCCGACAGAGTTCGATCGTATGGATTGCGGACGAAACCGAATTTAAAGAACTCTTCCCCCGATACCACTCGAGACAGGCCCCTCCAGGTCAGATTTTCTGGGCCGATTAGACCTGTCCTCTCCTTGTTGTGAATATGAACCTCCTTTTCGAGGATCTGATCAGCAGTCAAGGGCCAATTGTCAAGCGTCAAAAGAACTTTCTTGATCTTTGTGCACGCCACCTTGGAGTTCTCTATATAGACAACATCATAATTCCTGAGCAGCGTTAAACTTGCGTTGAAGAATGGTTTGTAGTAAGTCCTCGATTTAATGGTTTTTCCGATCACGGCGCCTCTGACTGCAGCTAGCATGGCCCCTCCTGGGAAAACTGTGTCCAGAGATCAACCCCATTAGAGATCTTTTTTATACCGAAGTCAAAATCAACCTCGTTATCGATATTCCATTTCTCATAAAACAGAGAGATCCCGTCTCTACGATTTCTATACTTCACGTACTCCATATTCTGACGGCGATTATGGAGCACACTGAAGGATGGATCGTAGACGATTTTGACGCCTCCTTTTTTATAGAGATTGAAATAGAAATCGATATGCTCCCCGGATATTTTCATTCTTTCGTCCCAGCGCACCTGAGGGTCATCAAATAATGACCGTCTGAACAATGCCAGGTTGTTTACGCAGTCGACGGGAACGCATCGGGTATCCTCATCAAACTGTCTTTCAAACGGAATATAGTTAAATGGGATTCTGACCAGTGTTCTCGTCTTGGGCTCAAACTCAAATCTCATGGTGAACTGCCTATCTTGAGCATGTGTGAACTTTAATTCCCGATCAAAAATGATGTCGCGATAATACCCCCCAACAACTCCAATATCCGGGTTCTCATCGAGCACCTTTACAGCGTTGTTGAGGAAAAACTCATCATCGATCACGAAGTCGTCATCACACAGAACGAAGTACTCTGTGCCGACATGGTCTAGCATGATATTTCTAGCCCGAGACAAGCCGATGTCTTTGCCAAGAAGAATGATCTCTGCATTGTAACGTGACCCGATATCCTGAAGTTCGGTGCTCAGGTTGTCCGCTTGCACACCTAAGATAATCGCTGAGTCAGGGAATCGATTCCGCGCGCTGATAATATAGCTTTCAGCTACTTCATAGCGAGACATGGTGGTCGCCATAAAGGTTATCTTTCTTTCATCTACAGGATACGTGGCAAGATTTTGTTTTGTTCTTAGCCCTTCGTCCTGATATTTGTTGAGTTCAGTGTCTGAAAACGCCTTCCTCTTTTCCCAGGGTACGCTTACAAAACGACTGCCATTGTATAGATTTATCCATTTTCCAATATGGAATTCCTGGTAGATCCCCCATTTCTCACAATAGATGCTCGTGTAATTGTTTCTTGTCCGTTTTTCAGTATATTGATGATTTTCTCGATCTGTAATTCCATCAAACTCGGAAACAATCAATCTAGGGTTGTATATTACTTTATATTTTTCGGTATCGGGGTTTCTTTTTAGTGACAGGTAGAAATCCAGATGCTCATTTTTTATCTTAATCCGCTCGTCCCACGCCAAGCCAAGCTCGCGAAAGTTATCAACATTGAAAATCACAAAATTTTCGACGACATCCGCTAGAAAATATCCATCTTCTATGAGGGTAGCAGATTCCATACCGAACTTGTGGATCGAGAGGAATGAGGCGTAATCCTTGTCATCGTCATTAAGAATAAAATAGTCAAAGTCAGGATTAACTAGTTCCTTGATATCGCCATTTTCGTTCCGTAGCTTTGAGGCGCGTCCCCCTACCGCGAGTACATCTTGTCGGGACTCCATAAACGCCACACTCTTCCAGACTTCGTCCACAGATATATCGACAAGGTCGTCGTCGCAAAGTAACAGGTATGGTGTGGTTGTCTCTCTGAATATCTTATTCCTCGCCGCGGACAGGCCTACGTCTTTGCCGATGAACCTGAAGTCAATTTCTTTCTCCTCATAGATATTCTTCATCTCAAAAGTCGGGTCGTTCTGATCTGCTACAAGGATTCGAACGCCCGGCAAGAGGTCGCGCAGTTTGTTGAGAGCACTCTTACAATCATCATTCCGGTCGATTGTCGTGAAGGCGACTGTCAATTTGCTTTCCATAGTTGTCTCCGAGTTACCGTGAAAACAGAAATTTCAGGTTGCGAACTGCCGGTGATTTGGCGTCGTCAAAATATTGATAGGGATCTCGTCTGAGTTTTCTCAACTTGCGACTTAGAGTTCCTGCCTCTCCTCGTACGAGGCCCAGTCGTCTTCGCTTCTCAGCTTTGTATGGGGAATTATTGACTCGTTGCTGCATGTGCTCGGCGGAGGGGGCGCTGCCACTAGGTTCGTGGTTTTTTGCGCTCCCCTGAATACCACGACCCGCAGTCTTGGTGGGTACCTTCAGATTTTTCTTCTTTTGACGTATCAATTTGTAATCATGCTCAACCTCTCGATGAAACTTCACTACTTGCTCATGAGAGATAACTGGGTTGACCTGTCTGGAAAGGTGGCGTTCCCAGCTGTCCCAGGTAAACTTGTAGTTAGCCTGGCAAAGTGAATGATTTACCTTCGTGTAGAGTACCCGAAAGCGTTGATGTGTCCCGGCCAATTGTTCTGGAGCATCGGTGTGTGGCGCAGTAAGGATGAACTCCGACGATATCTTTTTCATATATCTCAGGGCGTCCTGATGGTCGACTACCGTTTCATCGTTACGCAGTTGGCATAGCCACTCATATGTCTCGGCAACGCTTGCGACGGTTTTTATACCGAAACCTGTCGACGAAAGTATCGTACCGGTCGTGGTCACGGGTTTGTTTCTGATGACCGCCTGCCATACATCAGCAGGGGATTGTGTAATGACAACATCGCTCACGCGGTATAGCATTTCGATGTCCCTGTTTGAAGCATCGATGAGGTTGCCAAATGGAGAAGACACCTGTTGTTTCTGGTTCGGGTCATACATCACAAATACAGTCTGATCATCGAATAGGGGTGCGACACCATATAGCAGGCTTCTAAAGTCCGGATCTGAAATCCCAAAGATATCCAAAACGTCTTTATCAATTGTCTGAGATGAGAAGTGAAATAGTACAACCTGTTTCCCTGTCAGCTGATGCTCGGCTACAAAGCCGTCCGCGGCCGCATGGTACTCAAGGCCCCCACACTCCATTGTGAAAACACGCTCTATTTCGGGGGATATAGTATCGTGTTCTCTAGTTGTGGCCTTAGCCACAAAAACTTGGCCATCAAAGTGAAGCATAAGGCTCATTCGAGATAGAGAAGTGGGGTATACCAGGTTGAAACTAACCTTCATGCGTACTAATGTCGATGCTGCAACCAGATCGGCATGACTGAGATCGATACCTCCAAGAACCCGTGTGACTCGCGATTCACGCATAAGGGGTCCTTGACCCTTTCGAAGAAGCGTGTCGGGGGTATTTACAACTAGTCTGCTGTTCGGTGGATAGAACAGCCTGTTCAGCACTGATGGGCAGTCTGAGTATATGTGTATTTCCTTGAGCTCCTTGCTCAGGGACTTGGGTTGCTCAAAATTTATCCCAACGCGAGGATGTGACGTAAGGCGGGAAAACAGTCTATAGTTGTCGTCCTTTCTGGTTTTCCAGATGCCTTCTCTTTGGGAATGATATGCATGGAAGAGGAAGATATTTGCACGGAGAGATTCCTCCCCGAGAAGTTCTGCTGCGGCCCTCCACGATCTATACTCTCCCTTGTCCCAGGGTGATGCTGCCGAGAACTCTTTGTGTGCATTGGGCTCAGGAACCGGCATTGGAAAACTGGTTAGCTTCCACAAGAAGTGCCAGTCCTCAAATCCCCAGCCTTCAAATCCTTCGTACTGGCCTCCTATCCTAAGATAGAATTCACGAGACATTAGGATGCTGGAGCTTATTCTGTTAAAGCTGTCGATATTTGATGATATTGTTCCGAATAGCAGCTCGTCATGGCTTGTAACGTTTTCCATGCTCCTAAGAAATTCATCATTTCCAGGTTTGAGATAAATTGCGGGAATCGGAAAATATGAGTTGCTTTGTTTCCGCATATCCTTTTTGTCGATGAAACTGACTATATTCTTATAAAAATCTCTGTGTGGAATCAGGTCGACATCCATGAATAAAATCATGTCTCCTGAGGCATGGAAGACACCAATGTTCCGGGCGGTCGCCAGTGAGTATATGCCATTCAGCACCGGAACAGTAACAATCCGGATCTGCTCTGGATTTTCTTTGGCAAAATCTGCCAATTTTACAGGTAGGGGTTCTTCTTCTGGCAGCACATAGATAAACTCAATTTCTTTTAGGGAGTTACGAAGAGGATTCCCCAATCTTCTGACCAATCCTTGGTCGTCTACGCCAAATATGGGGATGATTACTGATAACTTTTCGTCCATGATTTTTTTCACCTGATTTCGTACTATACTGTGACGTACCTTGGATGGGTTTGTTTCATGCTTTCTTACCTCTTAACTGTTGAGAGGTTCAGTGATTAGATCACTTGTTTTTAGCTCGCGCGACGCTGGGCTAGCGGGAGAATAGCATTCCGTTGCATATATTCGATCACCTGGTCGCAGCAGTATTGGAGCGGCATTCGGCCGGTATTAACGGTGATCTCGGGGTTTGCTGGGGCCTCATAGGGTGATGAAATCCCTGTAAAGTCCTCGATCTCGCCTGCACGGGCTTTTCTGTACAGTCCTTTGACGTCCCTCGACTCGCATACTTCGATTGATGCATCACAGTGGATCTCGATGAAGTCGCCTTCTGGAACCAGGGCCCGCACACGATCCCGGTCTTCGCGGAAAGGGGAAATAAATGCGGTGAGGGTAATGATCCCCGCATCGAGAAAGAGCTTGGAGACTTCTCCAATACGGCGAATGTTCTCTTTTCGGTCTTCTTCGGAGAAACCAAGATTGCCGCAGAGGCCGTGACGCACGTTGTCTCCATCAAGTACGAAAGAATGATATCCCATCATGTTTAGGCGCTCGTCGACTGCTTGAGCGAGCGATGATTTGCCGGCGCCGGATAACCCGGTAAACCACAGAATAACGGCTTTATGGCCGTTCTGAAGCTCCCTGTGGGTTCGCGATACGGTGGACGGGTGTTTTACCGTGTTCGAACTCTTCATTCTATAGACTCCATGGATTGTGGCTTGGCGGGCCTTCCTGCTGGCCCCAATATAATGGTAATTTTTTCAAATATGTTTCCTGGGTGCAATGCAGCCCGTCTGCTCTTGGGGGGGGGTGATCAGGGATAGGGTGACGGGGCTCACCTTTGTGAGGTTTCAGTCCTGAATCGGGGTATACAGTAGGTCTAGGCTGGCCTGGATTTGGTTCCGTTGCCAAGCTGGTCGCCCACCCAAGGGGCCGGCTGCTGGATTGCTGTTTTGTCGAAGGCTCTCTACCTCTGGTCAGGGCTTATAAGCAAACCGGGATTAGGCACCTCATCTCTGTAGTGGCCTGTGTTTTGATTGCTCGACCATACTTGGCCGCCCGGTGGGCGAGCCAAGGATAATCCGAACATGCTGAAATCGCGCTAGTCGACTATAGGAATCGCAGGTGATAGTAGGGACATTTTCCAGAGGCATACACCGAAATGAATCCCTCGATGAATTTCTCGGTGCGGATGAGATCCGCCTCAATCCGGGCTCAGGTGAGCTGAGGCAAGGTGATGTTGTGGTTGGCTGGGGCCGTAAACCCAATACTGTGCGGGCACGCGCGTATGCGCGTCGTCACGGCCTGCGCTACCAGGCATTGGAAGATGGTTTCATTCGCTCTGTCGGGCTGGGGCGCGAGGGCGTTGCATCACTGTCTTTGGTTGCTGACCCGGTGGGGATCTATTTTGATGCAACACAGCCTTCGATGCTGGAGGAGATCCTCAATAACGGTGAGGGGCTGTCAGATCCAGGATTGCTGTCTTGTGCTCGGGAGGCTGTTGCATTCATGCTGAAGCACCGGATATCAAAGTATAACGGCGCGCCTTTGTATCGGGCCGATCCGATGAGTTCTGCAGGAAAAAATATTCTTGTTGTGGATCAGGTGCGTGGGGACGCTTCGCTGGCGTATGGATGTACTGGGTCATTTGATTTAGGCACGATCGTTCGTTGTGCGATGGAGGAAAACCCGGGTGCACGTATTCATGTGAAACTGCATCCGGAGACGATCGCGAGGCTCAGAAAAGGCGCATTTGAGTCTTTTGATGCAACCGAAGAAATCGTGCTGATCAAAGACGAGGTGAATCCGATTTCAGTCCTTGAGGCGATGGACAAGGTTTACGTGGCTACCTCATTGATGGGTTTTGAGGCGCTGTTGCTGGGCAAGGAGGTGGTCTGTTTCGGCATGCCGTTCTACGCGGGGTGGGGGGTGACCGATGATCGTGTCTCTTGTCCCCGTCGTCGGGCGCGTCGCTCGGTGATGGAGATCTTTGCTGCCGCTTATATCCTGTACAGCCGCTATATCGATCCCCATACGGGTCGTCGCTGCGACATCATGACGGCGCTGAACATTTTGCAGCGGCAGATAGCGCATGAGAACCTCAGATCGCGCAACATTTTCTGTTTCGGGATTCGTCATTGGAAGCGCTATAACGTACTTCCGTTTTTACGTTCGCGGCAGAATAAGGTCGTTTTCGCCAGAACTGTCGAAGGTGCCATTGCAGAAGGAATCAAGGCGGGCGATGACGTTGTGGTTTGGGGGGCGAGGGAGCCTGGTGGGCTGGAGAAGCTTCTCGAAATAACGGGGCGTCCGTTGTTGCGAATGGAAGATGGGTTCCTCCGTTCCGTGGGGCTGGGCTCCGACTTCTCGCGTCCATCCTCGTTAGTCCTCGACCCAGACGGTATCTATTTCGACCCGTCGCGGCTTTCTCGGCTAGAAAAGATATTGTGCGAGACCGACTTCGACGAAGCATTGCTTGCAAAGGCTGCCCGGGTGCGGGAGAAGCTGTTGTCATCCCGGCTGAGCAAATACAATCATCAGCAAGGTGAAACGCTGGACTTAAGTGCCGCCTCAGGACGAAAAATATGCTTTGTACCTGGGCAGGTTGCCGATGACGCATCGTTAGCAAAAGGCTGTGTCGATGTCAGGGACAACGCAAGTTTGTTACGCCTGGTGAGAAAAAACAATCCTGATGCCTTTATTGTGTACAAGCCGCACCCCGATGTGACCAGCGGAAATCGTAAAGGAAAGGTGAATGCTGAGGTTTTGGAAAGCTGCTGTGATCTGGTCGTCGAAAAAGGCAGTATTGCGGATATTCTTGAACAAGTGGATGAGGTGCATACGATGACCTCGCTGGTAGGATTTGAGGCGGTCATACGCGGTATCCGCGTTCATGTTTACGGGCGCCCATTCTATGCCGGCTGGGGTTTGACGACAGACAAGTACCCTGTGGAGCGTCGCGGTCGGCAACTCTCCATCGATGCGCTTGTTGCCGGTGCGTTGTTGTTGTACCCGGAATATTACGACTGGGACAGTAAGCTATTTTGTGATGCCGAGACGGTGATAGACAAGCTGTCTGCACAAAAGCGTAGTATCGAGAAGGCCGGGCGATTGCGCAGCCTCGACCCAGGTTACATCGAAAGGCAGGTCAGAAAAATGATACTAATAATAAAAGGACTTGGGTATGCCCACTAATATCTTGCTTCTTCAAGGGCCGGTTGGTCCTTTTTTTGAACGCTTCTCTACCGAGCTTTCGGCACTTGGAAACCGGGTGTATAAGGTCAACTTTAATGCCGGGGATCGCTATTTCTATCAGCGTGCGGGCGCTGTCAGTTATCGGGGAGGCATCAAAGAGTGGGGGCGGTTTCTCGAAGATCTGATCTCACGCCTGTCAATCGAGCGCATATATGTGTTTGGGGATTGTCGTATTTACCACGAGATTGCCAGGGATGTCGCGAAACAATCCCGCGTCAGATTCTTTGTGTTCGAAGAAGGTTATCTCAGGCCGGACTACATAACACTCGAAGAGAATGGTGTGAATGGCCACTCAGAAATTGCATTTCCCGACAACCCGGCAGTGGTGAGTCTGAGGCCAGAGGCAATGTCGAAGTATCACTATTCCCGTAGCTTCTTACGCAGTGGTTGGTATGCCATTCAGTACTATATCGCTGCGAGCTGGGGCGAACATGAATTTCCATTTTATCGGCACCACCGCCCGCTCAATGTGCTGAATGAAGGCAGCAAATGGCTGATATCGGGGTGGCGAAAGTTAAAGTACCTGCGAAGCAGCAGGCGTTTCGAGCAACGTGTATCGGGTGAGCTTGCGGGGCGCTATTTTTTGGTGCCGTTGCAGGTTCATGCGGATATGCAGGTGCTAAAGCATTCGAGATTCCGTTCTGTTGAAGAATTTATCTCAGCGGTCTGCGAATCGTTTTCGCGTTCGGCGCCTGATGATGTTGATCTGGTGTTCAAGCATCACCCATTGGATCGTGGTTACCGTCATTATGGCGAGTATATTCACTCGCTTGAGAATCGCTACGGGCTGACGGGAAGAATCCACTATGTTTTCGACAGTCATCTGCCGACGTTGCTGAAGCATGCCTTGGGTACAGTGACCATCAACAGCACGGTGGGTTTATCCTCACTCCACCATGGTGTGCCAGTCAAGGTCATGGGGGACGCGATCTATGACCAGCAGGGCCTCGCTTTTTCGGGTGCTCTCGATCAATTCTGGCGTGATCCAGGAAAAGTTGACAAGCGCGTGTATCGTCAATTCAGAAAGTACCTATTGGATACCAATCAGGCCAATGGGAATTTCTACGAGCGCAGTGTCGAAGCACCCAATGCAACCGGGGTCTTATGGTCCCCGTATCTGTCGCAGCAGCATTGCGCCAGATTTCTACCAGGGCCAGAACATAGCAGCAGGGGCCCGCGGCTGGTGAAGGACTCGGTTGCGTGAATTTTCTACCGTAGCATGGGCGGTGGCATTACAATTGGCGATCATAGCTGAATAATTCAAGGAAGGCGTTTTCGATGCACTGCAAAGTTGTCATCCCGGCCCGGCTGGGGTCCACCCGTTTACCCGGCAAGCCGCTATTGGAGATCGCCGGCAAGCCGATGATTCAGCATGTCTGCGATCGTGCGGTCGAGGCCGGGGTGGGTGAGGTGGTTGTTGCCACTGACGAGCAAGAGGTTGTTGCGGCGGTTGAAGCGTTCGGAGGGGTGGCTGTGCTGACCTCTGCGAGTCACGAATCGGGTACGGACAGGCTTGCCGAAGTCGCGCAATTGGCTGGATGGGACGACGATACGATCGTCGTCAATCTTCAGGGTGATGAGCCGTTGATGGATCCCGTATTGATCGGTGATGTTGCGGGGAATCTGGATCAAGATCCTGTGGCTGGCATCTCCACGCTGGCTACGCCGATTCTGGCGCGTAGTGATATTTTCAGCCCGGACGTGGTCAAGGTGGTGGTGGATAAAGCAAGTCATGCCCTCTATTTCAGCCGGGCGCCGATCCCCTGGGTTCGGGGTGACTATGGCGGTGATGATACTGAAGAGATGCCATCTGCAATACAGCCTTTGCGTCATTTGGGGATCTACGCTTACCGGGTCGGCGTGTTGCGCCAGATCGCGACGTTACCGCCTGTGCCGATCGAGCAGGCGGAGTGCCTGGAACAACTGCGTGCATTGTGGCACGGCATCCGCATTCATGTTGGCGTCATCGATGATGCGCCGGGCCATGGTGTCGATACGCAGGAAGATCTGGAGCGGGTGCGGCGGATATTCGAATCGGGTAGTGATTGAAGAGTGTGGGTAGCTATTCAGCATAGACCTGTAACTGCTCAGATTTCCCCTTTGTCAAAGGGGGGTTTATACCACCTCACCAGCCCAAAACTCCGCAGCAGTAATCCCTCCAAACCTCCCTTTGCGAAAGGGAGGCTTCTAGTGGCTCCTCAGCGACGGAGCTACATTCGAGCTATCCCTTTCCCTGGGGGAGCAGGCTGATGTGCAAATCTGAACACCGAAACTTGAGCTGAATATTCTTGACGGCTCGCTGGCTTTGGCAGTTTGGGCAAAGCTCAGCGTGCCCAACGAATAACCGGATCAGTAACCGCTCCCCCAGCTGTCGCGCTTGCGCAGACGTATTCGTGGAATGATTAGTCCGAGAATAATGCCGATGATGATGACGCCAGCGCCACGCAGGAACCAGTCCTTGTCGGATCGATCTTTCAGTATGCGGTTTTCTTCTCGTAGCGCGTTGTTTTCGGTTGTCAGGGTGTCGGCCTGAGCGGCCAGTGTTTGGTTCTGTTCATTGATTGCGACGACATTGGCGGTGTCGTTTCGCAGCTTGTCGTATTGTGCCTGTAGCGCTTTCAGATCGCTGCTGAGCGATTTCACTGTGGCGCTTTTGTCGGCGCTGCCTTCTCGTAGTTCAGCGAGTTGTTTTTTCAGCTGCGCATTTTCCTTTTTCAGCTTGTCGTAGGCTTTGGTTTTTTGTTCCAGACGCCGTGCTGCACCGGGTTGTCGGCTAAGCTTCGAATCCGGCACCCAGCCTTCGGTTTTTCCAACCTTGATAAGCGAGTAGCCGGTTTCCTTGTCCTTGACGATGAATTCGACGGCGGTGCCGCTTTTGACCATTTTCAGAATCTTGTGGCGGCTGCTGGTGCCGTCGCGCAGTGGGATTTTCAGGTCATCGGTGATGTAACGTGTTTCCGCGTGCAGCGCGGCCAGTGGCTGGGCTGTAATGAATAACAGTATGAAAAGCAGGAATCCCTTGCGCATGCGTCAGCCTACCAGTTCATTCAATTCGAAAATGGGCAACAGAATAGCAAGAACGATGATCAGAACAACAGCCCCCATGATCAGGATCAGCGCTGGCTCGAACAGGCTGAGAGCCGTGCTGATGGTGGTCGTGGTTTCGCGCTCCTGCTGCTCTGCGGCGCGTTCAAGCATATCTTCGAGTTTGCCACTTTGCTCGCCACTGGCGATCAGGTGCATGGCCATTGGCGGGAACAGCCCGGTTTTCTGCAATGAGCCGCTGATGGTCCCGCCTTCGCGGACTTTTTCCGCAGTCCGTTCAATCGCCTCCTTCATTGGCAGGTTGCCAACAACGTCGGCGGAGTTTTTCAGTGCCGTCAGAATGGGGACGCCGCTGCCTGCCAGAATGCTCAGGGTGCGGGAGAAGGCGGCGCCGTTTTTACCACGGATCAGATTGCCGATCAGCGGCAGGCGCAGCATCATGCTATCGACCCGGCGCTTGAAGCTAGGGCGCCGGTACATGCGGGCGAAGACGATGGCGCCGATGATGCTGAATACGAGAACCCAAGGCCCCAGTGTCTTGACGATATCGCTGGCGGCGATCATGGCGCGCGTGAGGAATGGCAAATCCTGCCCCATATTGTCGAATACCTGCACGACCTGGGGAACGACATAACCGAGCAATCCCGAAACCACGCCAATGGCGATCAGCGTCAGCATCACCGGGTAGATCAGCGCCGAGGTGATTTTCTGCTGCATCGCCTGATGGTTTTCGGTGTAGTCGGCGAGGCGTTCCAGCACCTTGTCGAGGTGGCCGGCATGCTCTCCGGCGGCGACTGTGGCGCGGTACATGTTTGGGAACGCGCCAGGAAATTGCGCCAGGCTGTCGGCCAGGGAATAGCCTTCCATGACCCGGCTGCGCACCCCGATAATAATCCGCTCCACCGACTGCCGGTGCGCTTGCTGGGCAATGGTGCCGAGCGCCTCTTCCAGCGGCGTACCCGCCTGCAGCAGCGTTGCAAGCTGGCGGGTGATGAGCGACAGATCGGCAGTTTTCAGGCTCCGACGGTAGGTGCGCAGCCCTTTATCCGCGGCACCCTTGCGTTCGCGGACTTCCTCGACTTCCAGCGGGGTCAGCTGTTTTTCCCGCAACAACTGGCGCACCTGTCGGGGCGTGTCGCCCTCCATCGTGCCTTTGCGTTCTTTGCCGCGGCTGTCAATGGCGATGTATTCGTAGGCGGGCATCAGACTTCGCGGGTTACGCGCAACACTTCATCGATGGTGGTTACGCCTTGCAGCACCTTGTCGATCCCGTCGCGGCGGATGCTCGGCGTGAATTTGCGTGCCTGGTGTTCCATTTTCTGCTCGCTGGCGCCATCGTGGATCATGGTTTGCAGCTCGTCGTCGATCACCACCAGCTCGTAGATGCCGGTACGGCCAATAAAGCCGGAATGGCTGCACTTTTCGCAGCCTTTGGCATCGTAGATCGTTGGTGCGGGCGAAGGGAGCTTCAGTCGCTCGCATTCGATGGCGGTGGCTTGCCGTGGTGCTTTGCAGTGCGGACAGAGTTTGCGCACCAGCCGTTGCGCCAGCACGCCAACCAGCGTCGAAGACAGCAGAAAAGGCTCCACGCCCATGTCGCGCAGACGTGTTACCGCGCCCACCGCGGTATTGGTGTGCAAGGTGGAAAAAACCATGTGGCCGGTAAGACTCGCCTGGACCGCGATCTCGGCGGTTTCCAGGTCGCGAATCTCACCGACCATGACGATATCGGGGTCTTGCCGCAGGATGGCGCGCAGCCCGAGCGCAAAGCTCATGTCCACCTTGGTATTGACCTGCGTCTGGCCGATGCCGTCGAGATAGTATTCCACCGGATCTTCGACGGTCAGAATATTGCGGCTGCGATCGTTCAGCTCGACCAGCGCTGCATAGAGCGTGGTGGTTTTTCCTGAACCTGTCGGGCCGGTGACGAGGAAGATGCCATGCGGTTTGCGAATGCAGTCCAGCGCTTTCTCATAGACCTCAGGCTGCATGCCAAGATGCGCCATGTCCAGCCGCCCCGCCTGACGATCGAGCAGGCGCAGCACCACCCGCTCGCCGGAGCCGGACGGCATGGTCGAAATCCGCATGTCGATCTTGTGGCCGCCGATGGAGCGGGTGATGCGCCCGTCCTGGGGCAGGCGTTTTTCCGCGATGTCCAGTTTGGCCATAACCTTGATGCGTGAAACCAGCAGCGGCGCCAGCTCTTTCGGCGGTTGCAGAATCTCGCGCAGCACACCGTCGACCCTGATCCGAATCGCGAGGCGGTTTTCGTAAGGCTCGAAATGGATGTCTGATGCGCCTTCCTTGATCGCCTGTTTCAGTACCGCGTTGATCAGGCGGATGATGGGCGCGTCATCGTCCGATTCGAGCAAGTCCTGCGACTCCTGCAGCGACTCGGCCACCTCGTCCAGATCGAGGTCATCCCCCATGTCCTGGAACTCGACCATTGTCACGTCGCCGCTATTGTCATAGAGGCGCGACAGATTGCTGTCGAATTCGGACTCGTTGACCGCCAGTAGCTTGAACGGAGCGCCCACCAGCCGGCGAACCTCGGTAACCGCATTGGGAGCCAGCGGCTCGCGGTATAGCAGAGTCAGTTGTCCTTGCTGATCTTCGCCAATCACCATGTTGTAGCGCTTGGCGAAGCTGTAGGGCGGCAGTCGGTAACGGCTGGTGGGTTCGAGAACGATACTCATTGCCGCTCAGAACTCACCTGACGTGACCGGAAGCTGTTCGATCATGTCGCTCTCACCGGGTAATTGCGTGATCAGCTCGTCGAGGTCGGGCAACACCCCGGTGTCGTTGTGCAGCAAGCCGCGATCCTGCAATTTGGCTTCGAGCTGACGGCTACGCAGATCATTGTATTTGGCCCGTGTGTAGGCACGCGCGCTCTTGGCATCACGCAGAATCACCGGCCGAATGAAGACCATCAGCGTCTGCTGTGATTTCTTGGTGCCATTGAAGCGGAACAGGTGGCCAAGCACCGGAATGTCGCCCAGCAGCGGCACCTTTTCACTCGTGTCGCGGTAGGAGTCGTCCATCAGCCCGCCGAGTACGATGACCTGGCCGTCTTCGGCCAGCACCGAGGTTTTGATGGTGCGCTTGTTGGTCACTACATCGGCAGTGGACAGGCCGCCCGCAGTGGCCGCGAGGGTCGATGATTCCTGCTGGATCTCCAGCATCACCGCGTCACCCTCGTTGATCTGGGGCTTGATCTTCAGGGTGAGGCCAACATCCTTGCGTTCGATTGTCTGGAACGGATTGACGCTGTTGGTATTGGTGCCGGTGCTGGTGAACTGCCCGGTGAGGAACGGCACTTCCTGGCCAACGGTGATCTCTGCTTCAACATTGTCCAGCGTCACTAGCGTCGGCGTTGACAGAATATTGGTTGCCGCATCGGAGCCGAGCGCTTTCAGCAGAATGCCGAAGCTGGTACCGCCGCCCTTGGCCAGATCGCCGCCGCCCAGCAGCAGCCCCGACAGGCTCGATGGAATCTGTCCGCCATTGGCGACGGCCAGTGCGGTGCTGGTCAACTGGCCGAGATTGGTGACCAGTGCCGGGCTGTTGGCGCGGCCGCTGGCATTGGTGCTGCCAACGGCCAGGGAGGTACCCAACTCCTTGGCCAGTTCCTGGCTGACCTCGGCGATGATGGCCTCGACCAGCACCTGGTCACGACGGATATCGAGCTGCGAGATCACCTGCTTGAGTTCCTGCTGAATGGCCGGCGGTGCGGTGATGACGATGGCATTGTTGGTGATGTCGGCCTGGATGCTTACATCCTGCCGTGCGCCATAGCCGGTGGGGCGGACGGCGGGTGATTTACCTTTGCGCGCTGTGGCGATACTGGCGCCGCTGCGGGATTTCGCCGAGGTATTGGATTTGCTGACGCCGGTGAGAATCTTCACCAGCTCTTCGGCCTGCGCATACTTGAGGAAGATGACCTGGGTATCGCCACCACTATCCAGTGGCGTGTCGAGGTGGGCGATCAGCCCACGCAACCGCAGCCGGGTTGATTTGTCGCCGCTGATCAGAATGCTGTTGGTGCGTTCATCGGCCGTGATCGAAGGCTGGCCTGGCATCAGCGAACCCTTGGCATCCTGTTTCTGCAAGGTGGAAAGAGTGCGCGCCACGTCGCTGGCTGGCGCATACTTCAGCGGGATGATCTCGATGTCAGACTGATCCGGACGGTCGATGCGGCGGATGATTTCAACCAGCCTGTTCACATTGGCCGCGCGGTCGGAAATCAGCAAGACATTGCTCGGCTGATAGGCGGCGAGCTGCCCCTGCTGTGGGATCAGCGGACGCAGAATCGGCACCAGCTGGGCAGCAGGGACGTGATTGATCTGGATCACCCGGGTGATGAGCTGGTCGCCAGCGGTGCGTGACTTTGAGGTCCCGCCGGCGGTGGGCACCGGCCCCTGCTTGGCGTTGACATCGGGCACGATCTTGATCACGTCGCCAACCGGAACGGCCGCAAACCCATGTACTTGCAGGATTGACAGGAAAATCTGGTATAGCTCGTCGGCCGCCATGGGCTGGGAGGAAACCACCGTGACTTTGGCCTTGACCCGCGGATCGATGATGAAGTTCTTGCCGGTGACCGATGCCACCGTATCGATCAAAACGCGGATATCTGCATCCTTCAGATTGAGGGTAGCGGTTTCAACGGCCGCAGCGGGCAGGCTCAATGTCCACAGCAGCAGGCCGGGGAGCAGCCATTTTGCGAATTCTTTCAGCATGGGGAAGCTGTCGTCCTTGTATCCGATAGTGGGGGAATGGTAATCGCTACGACGCCGGAATGCATTGTTGGGACTCGCAATTTCGTCTGCTAGAGCGAGAGATTGAGCTGGATATACTGACCATCACGCTTGATGGTCACGCTGGCCTCGCTGGCTCTGGCCAGCTGCTGAAGGATCTGCAACCCCTTTTGGGGGGAGTCGATCGGAATGCCGTTGACCTCGGTGATGATGTCGCCGGATTGCAAGTTCAGCTCCTTGAAAACCGGGTCCGCGCGACGCGTGGTGATGCGGTAGCCGGCAAAGACGCCGTTTTCATAGGCAGGCTTGGCGCTCACCAATTCTGCCAGTTTGCGCGGATTGCGCAGGATCTCTTGGCGCAGTTTGACGGTGCGGCTGTTGGCGCCGAGCTTTCTGGTCTGTGAACCGCGGTTGCGTGGCACATAGCTGCTACCACCTGTGGTTTTTGTGTTGACCATCCGCAGTGTTTCGTAACGGCCCTTGCGGTCGAGGATCACTCGATCCGGGTAGACTGCTTTCAGTACCGCATTGCCCGGCACCGACTGTCCGGTGGCGTACAGCTTTTCCTTGCCCGAACCGCTGGCAATCAAGGCATAACCCTTGTGCTCGTCGTCAGTGGCGTAGACACCGCGTAGTTTAAGGTTCAGTCGGGTCTCCGGCGCTTCGACCACCTTGGTTGCTGCTTCTTTTGCTTCGCCGAACAGATGATGGGCCACGATATCGTCGGCAATGCTGGTATCGAGCGCCTTGCTGCCGGCAACGCGGTGGTTTTGTTGTGTTGGGTGGGCGGTAAGCGCGGGTGTCGCAGCGGGCGTCAGCAACAGCCAGACCAAGCGGGAAGATGCCCATGCAATCAATAGGATCAGCAACACGGTGGTCAGGGTAGATGCCTTGCGGGTGAGCCCCGCAAGATCAATGCCTTGAAAATGTTGTTGCAGCCGGGTTGCCATGGATATTGGTCAGCCAGTGTTCTATGCAAAGCGGGCGATTATCGCACAGATCGTCATTTCAGAGGTGATGCTGGCTGGAGTTTCGGCTCAATCGTGGTGAAAACAGAGGCAAACGGCGCGGCATGCGTTTCAGGCAGCGCGGTAGCTGCACGGGGCGGCAACGCCATCCCCCCCGTACAGTTGGGTGACAGTGAATCAGATCATGTCCTTCAGCCCTTTCAGCGCCGTAACCTTGACGGCACGGCGTGCGGGCTTGGCCTTGAAGGTCATCTCTTCCCCGGTAAACGGGTTGATGCCTTTGCGTGCCTTGGTGGCCGGCTTCTTGACGACCTTGATCTTCAGCAGGCCGGGGAGGTTGAAAGCGCCAGCACTGCGTGGCTTCAGGTTTTTCGCAATGAGCCCGGTCAGTGAATCCATTACCATGGAGACTTCTTTTTTTGTCAGGCCTGTTTCATCGGCGATGTGAGAGAGGATTTCTGTTTTCGTGGGCGGCTTCTTGACTGCTGCAGCTTTCTTTTTTGTAGCGGCTTTCTTTTTGGCGACCATGCTGGATACTCCATCGACTAGTGAAAATTGTCGGCCCGGGTAGGCTCCTGAGCCGTCTGATTGAATGTGCTGGGCAGAGTGTGAACCAATAATATGCTTGTTTTCAAGGGCTTTTGCTTGTATCAGCTTGAAAAATTACATGTTTTTTGCCGATATGACGGGTTTTGCATGCAAAACCGGATGATCGGCACCAGCGAAGGAGGGTATATAACATGCTAGAGGTTCAGGGCTCGCTGTTGGCGGCTTTCGTGGTCGGCTTGCTCGGTGGTGTTCATTGCCTGGGCATGTGCGGCGGTATTGTCGCCGCGCTGTCGTTTGGCATGGAGACCAGCAAAGACCGGGGTCACCAGTGGTTGTTGCTGGGCGGTTATAATTTGGGCCGTATCGCCAGCTACACCGTGGCGGGCGCCATTGTCGGCGTGCTCGGCATGCTGGCGCTGGGGTTTGCCGGCATTCAACAGGCGCGCATCATTTTTCAGATCGTGGCCGCATTGGTGATGGTAGCGCTGGGGCTGTATCTTGGTGGCTGGTGGTTTGGGCTGGCGAAAATAGAAAAGGCCGGCGCGAAATGGTGGCAGTTGCTGGAGCCCGTTGGGCGGAAGCTGATTCCGGTACGTTCCGTCGGCAGCGCCGTGCTGGTGGGCGCCATCTGGGGGTGGCTGCCCTGTGGCCTGGTCTATAGCGTGCTGATCTGGAGCCTCTCCTCGGGCGACCCGGTTCACGGGGCGCTGTTGATGCTGGCATTTGGCCTGGGAACCCTGCCCAATCTGATGCTGATGGGCGTTTTTGCCACCAGCATGCGGCGCTTCATTCAGGATACCCGCGTACGTAGGCTGGCTGGCTTGAGCGTCATTGCCCTGGGTCTGTGGCAAGGCCTTCTGGCGTTACGTGCCTGGCTGGGCTGAAATCATCTCGGGCAGCTGTCTGGGTGACGGTATTCTGAGTCGCTTGTTGCGATCGCTCTGCCCGGAAAGGATTTCGATGCCCGATGGTGGCGTTTTGAACAGCCGGCCGAGATAGCGGCACAGCGCCTTGTTGGCCTTGCCATCGATGGGCGGTGCGGTGAGATAGATCTTGATTCTGCCATCGATGACGTCACCGAGTTTTTCCCGTGACGCTTTCGGCTGGATGCGGGCGTGGAGGATGAGGTCGTCACCCTGCCATGCAAAGAATTCATCCATTTGCCTACAACGAGCGAATCACGATCAGGACGATGTTCAGCAGCAGGATGGCAATCAGCGGGCTGATATCGACCATGCCGATGGGCGGCATGACGCGTGAGATTGGCGCGACGATCGGGTAGGTCAGGCTGTTCAGCAGTGAGCCCATCGGGTTGCCGCCCTGGAGCGCGGCCGGATTCACCCAGCTGATGACCGCCTGGATGATCAGCGCAAAGATGTAGACGTACACCGCCAGTTCCAGCAGTTGCAGAACCGCATACCAGGCCAGTGGCAACAGTGCGGGCGCCTGTCCCTTGATCATCAGCAGCAGGCTCAGTTGCAGTATCTTCAGCAGCAGCATGGCAACTATGGCCGAGGTGTCGATCTTGCCGATCGGTGGTACGAACGCGCGTAGCGGTTTGAGCACCGGATTGGTCGCCGCGATGATGAAATGCGACAGGGGGTTGCGAAAATCGGCGCGTGCAAGCCCCAGCAGGAACCGCACCATGATCAGGGCGATATAGAGCGAAAAAAGCGTATCGACGAGAAAATAGAGTACGTTCGATAAAGCGTTCATTGGTCTTTTCCCAGTTGTTCGGCCAGTTCTTCGGCGCGTTGGTTGGCAGCCTTGAGTGCGTCTTCAAAAAGTTGGCGGATGTTACCGGCTTCGAGTACCCCGAGCGCGCTTTCCGTTGTGCCGCCTTTCGATGTCACACGCTCGCGCAGCGTTGCCGCATCCTCGCTGCTTTCCAGTGCGAGTTTGGCCGCGCCAAACACGGTCTCGATGCTGAGCAGGCGGGCGATATCTTGTGGTAGTCCCAGTTTCTCTCCTGCACTCTGCATCGCTTCGATCACCAGGAAAACATAGGCGGGACCGCTGCCCGACAAGGCCGTTACCGCGTTCAGCATCTGCTCGTCATCGACCCAGACGGTTGTGCCCACGGCGCGCAGCAGGGTTTCGGCCAGCGCCCGCTGCTCGGTGCTGACAGCCGAATTGGCGAACAATCCGGTGGCGCCGCTCTGTACCAGTGCCGGGGTGTTCGGCATGCAGCGCACTATCGGCAGGCCCCCGCCGCACCAGCGGTCGATGTCGGTGCTGAGGATACCTGCGGCGATCGAGATAATCAGTGGCTTGCGCGATGAGAGTGTCGTGGCAAGATCACGGCAGACCGGCTGCATGATCTGCGGTTTGACCGCCAGCACGACGACATCGGCCGTTGCCGCCGCCTGCTGGTTGTCATCGATGACGGTGAGCCCGCTGTCGAGTTGGTAGAGACGCGCTGGTTGCGCCGGATCAGGGTCGGAAACCGTGATATCTCCAGCAGGCCAGTCATTTTGCAGCAAGCCGCCGATGAGGCTGCGGGCCATGTTGCCGCCACCGATAAACGCCAGTTTGCTGCGGTTTGCCGATGGTGGGATATTGGTGGTCGTCAGTTCCTTTTGTTCCAAAATTGTCATGCTCTGGTTGGGTTGGAGCAGCTCAGTCGCGCTGCCCGAAAATGGCGGTGCCGATTCTGATCATCGTCGCGCCTTCGGCAATCGCGGCAGCATAGTCGCCCGACATGCCCATCGAAAGGGTGTCGAGCGCAAAACCGCCTGTGTTCAGATCGGCCATGGCCTCGCGTAGCTGCGCGAAGGGCAGCCGCTGTGCGGCCGCATTATCGCGCCGACGAGGGATGCACATCAGGCCGCGCAGCCGGATATTATCGATGTCGGCGATGTTTTGCGCCAGCGCCGGCAGTTCGTCAAGCGTTACGCCGGCTTTGGCGGGCTCATTATCTATATTGACTTGCAGGCAGATATTCAAGGGGGGAAGTGAATCAGGCCGCTGCCTGGCCAGACGGCGGGCAATCTTTTCACGATCGACGCTGTGAACCCAGTGCGCATGTGCCGCGATCAACTTTGTCTTGTTGCTTTGAATCGGGCCGATGAAATGCCACTCGATGCCGCTGTTTGCGAGTGCCGTGACCTTCTCTTGAAACTCTTGTGCATAGCTTTCACCGAAGCAGCGCTGCCCGCAAGCCAAGGCCGCCCGGATCATTTCGACCGGCTTTTTCTTGCTCACGGCAATGAGTTGTACGCTGCCTTCGGCGTGCCCGGCCATGCGCTCGCAATGGCGAATGTCTACGGTGATTTTGTCCAGTCGCCCACATATTGCTTCTGATGTCATGTGATCGCGCTCATATGGCGTTATCGGTGGATTGGGTAGTGTTGCCGGGTCGACCGAAATACCCCGTTTGGCCTGATCATGCGGATGATCTATTGCCGCCCAGTGTTAATATAAATCGTCGAATCATTAATTGGCTTGGCGGGTATGCTATTGGATAACTCAGGAAACAGAATATGGATATTACCCAACTCCTGGCGTTCGGTGTAAAAAATAACGCCTCTGACTTGCACCTCTCCGCCGGGCTTCCCCCGATGATTCGTATCGATGGCGATATCCGCCGCCTCAATATGCCCGCGCTGACGCATAAGCAGGTGCATGCGATGGTCTACGACATCATGAACGATGGGCAGCGCAAGGAATTCGAGGAGAAGCTGGAGACGGATTTCTCTTTCGAGGTCAAGGAGCTGGCGCGTTTCCGGGTCAATGCCTTCAATCAGGATCGCGGCGCTGGTGCGGTGTTTCGTACCATCCCCTCCGAAGTGCTGACGCTGGAGCAGCTGGGTGCGCCGAAGGTGTTCGAGGAGATCGCTTCGCTGCCACGCGGGCTGGTGCTGGTCACGGGGCCGACAGGTTCAGGTAAATCGACCACGCTCGCGGGCATGATCGACTACAAGAACAAGAACGAATATGGCCATATTCTCACCATCGAGGATCCGATCGAATTCGTGCACCAGTCACAGCAGTGTCTGGTCAACCAGCGTGAGGTGCATCGTGACACTCTGGGCTTCGATGAGGCGTTGCGCTCGGCGTTGCGGGAGGACCCGGATACCATCCTGGTCGGTGAGATGCGGGATCTGGAGACCATCCGCCTGGCGCTGACCGCCGCGGAAACGGGGCACTTGGTATTCGGCACGTTGCACACCACGTCGGCCGCCAAGACCATCGACCGGGTGGTCGATGTTTTCCCGGCCGATGAGAAATCGATGGTGCGAACCATGCTGTCGGAGTCGTTGCGCGCGGTCATCTCGCAAACACTGTTGAAGAAGATCGGTGGTGGCCGGGTTGCGGCCCATGAGATCATGATTGGCACACCTGCCATCCGTAGCCTGATCCGGGAAAACAAGGTGGCGCAGATGTATTCCGCCATTCAGACCGGACAGAAGGACGGCATGCAGACGCTGGATCAAAGTCTCAAGCAATTGCTTGGCACGGCCATGATCACCCGGGATGAGGCAAGAAAATATGCCGTCAACCCCGATTCACTGACCTGACAGGTCAGTCGTTCGAGAGACAGGATAGCGCGAGATGGATAGAGACAAGGCAGTCGGATTTATCAACGATTTGTTGCGGGCGATGGTAGAGCGTGGCGGCTCGGATCTGTTCGTGACGCCGGGCGCGCCGCCGAGCATCAAAGTCGATGGTGTTGTCACGCATCTGACCGAGCAGCCATTGACGCCGGGACATACCGAGTTACTGGTGCGTTCGATTATGAGCGACCGGCAGCTGCGCGAGTTCGAGGAGACCCAGGAAAGTAACTTCGCGATCACCGTGCCTGGATTGCAGCGCTTCCGGATCAGCGCTTTCATGCAGAAAAACAGTGCGGCGATGGTGTTGCGAACCATCCGCACGACGATTCCATCCATCGAGGAGTTGCAACTGCCGCCGATTCTGAAGGATGTCTCGATGTCGAAGCGGGGGCTGGTGCTGGTGGTCGGTGCCACCGGGTCGGGCAAATCGAGTACGTTGGCGGCATTGATTGGCCACCGCAATGAGCACAGTCAGGGCCATATCATCACGATCGAAGATCCGATCGAGTTCGTTCATGAGCATCGCAGCTGCATTGTCACCCAGCGTGAAATCGGCATCGATACGGCCTCCTACCAGGTGGCGCTGAAAAACACCCTGCGTCAGGCACCTGATGTGATCCTGCTGGGTGAGATTCGTGACCGGGAGACGATGGAATATGCCATCGCCTTCGCCGAAACCGGTCATCTCTGCGTCTCGACATTGCACTCCAACAGCACGAACCAGGCGCTCGACCGCATCATCAACTTCTTTCCCGAGGAGCGGCGCTCGCAGCTACTGATGGATCTGTCGCTGAACCTGCGAGCCATCATGTCGCAGCGGCTGGTGCGTCGCATGGATGGTGAGGGGCGGGTGCCTGCCGTCGAGGTGATGATGAATTCTCCGCTGATGGCGGACCTGATCTTGCAGGGGCGCGTCCATGACTTGAAGGAGCTGATCAAGAGTTCGACGGAGCTGGGTATGCGGACCTTCGATCAGGCGCTGTTCGATCTGTTCGAGCGTGGCATCATCGACTATCGTGAAGCACTGCGCAATGCCGATTCTGTCAACGACTTGCGGTTGCGCATCAAGCTTGAAAGCAAGCGCGGGCGAACGAAGGATGTGTTCGAGGGCACCGATGGCATCGAATTGATGGAAACGCCTGACGACAACGGGAACAGCTTGCTCTGAGTGCCTGGCAGGATGTCCGGGTGATACATGGAAGTCTAGGGATAGAACAACAATGAAGATCGAAACATATCTGCGCTTCATGGCGGAAAAGGGGGCTTCCGATCTATACATGACCACCGGGGCCAGGTTGAGCATGAAGCTCGATGGTGAAATGGTCCCGATATCTGAAAAACCCCTCAAACCCGGCGTGGCGAAAGCCGTTGCCTGGGATCTGATGACGCCCGAGCAGCAGCAAACCTTCGAGAAAAACCTGGAAATGAACATCGGCCTGCCGATTCACGATGTGGGGCGTTTTCGGGTCAATATCTACTATCAGCGTGGCGAGGTATCGCTGGTGGTTCGCTATGTCAGCTCGAACATCAAAACGCTGGAAGAGCTGTCGATGCCACCCATCCTCAAGGATCAGGTCATGTTGAAGACCGGTCTGGTATTGGTGGTGGGGGCAACGGGAACGGGTAAATCCACCACGCTGGCGGCGATGATCGAGCACCGCAACGCCCACAAATCAGGGCATATCCTGACCATCGAAGATCCGATCGAATTTGCTTTTACCCACAACAAATCGATTGTGGGGCAACGCGAGGTCGGCATCGACACGCTCAGCTACGAAAATGCGCTGCGTGAAGCCATGCGTGAGGCGCCGGACGTGATTATGGTTGGTGAGATTCGCGACCATGAAACGATGGAAGCTGCGCTCAGTTTCGCGGATACCGGGCATCTGGTGGTATCGACGCTGCATGCGGTCAATGCCAATCAGGCGCTGGACCGCATTGTTGGCCTGTTTCCTGAGGATGCCCGCAACCGGGTGTTGCAGGATCTGTCACTGAACCTGCGCTGTATCGCTTCGCAGCGCTTGGTCATGGGGATCGATGGCAAGCGGGTTCCGGCAGTCGAAATACTCCTCAATACACCATTCATTGCCGACTTGATCTACAAGGGTCAGGTCGGTGATATCAAAGAGGTGATGGAAAAGTCTGCGTCGATTGGCATGCAGACCTTCGATCAGTCGTTGCTGCTGCTCTATCAGGAAGGCAAGATCAGTCGCGAAGAGGCGCTGTCGAACGCTGATTCGAGGAACAACCTTGAATGGCGCATGAACTTCGGCGGTGGTGTCAGCGATCCGACCACCGAAACTCCCGAGCTGGAAGCGTTCCGCTATGCGGGTGATGACGGCGGGTTTGCAAAGCGGAGCGCCGGATCAGCGGCGTCGGAGCGGCCTTCAGCACTTGATGATCTGGAGCCGTTGTCGGATACGGCGATCATGGGGCGGAAACGTTAGTTTCATACACCAACTCCCCGCCGACAAATGTATGCGTCACCGTGCCGCGAAATGGCCAGCCGGCAAATGGCGAGTTTTTGCCCCGGCTGTGAAAGGTGGCGGGCTGGCATTCCCATTCGGTGTCGGGATCGATGATGCAGAGGTCGGCGGTGGCACCGGCGCCCAGGTGTCCCAGGTCGTCCAGTCCCAGAATGCGGGCCGGGTTGCAGGTGATCTGGGCGACGGCTTGCGGGCGTGACAGCACCCCTTCCTCAACCAGGCGGAGCGTGAGCGGCAATAAGGTCTCCAGCGCGGAAATCCCCGGTTCGGTCACTGCGAACGGCGCCAGCTTGGCATCGAGTTCGTGCGGCTGGTGGTCGGAACAGATGGCGTCGATGCCATTGCTGGTCAGCCCTTTTCGCAGTGCTTCCTTATCGCGTTGGGTGCGTAGCGGGGGGCGGGTGTGACACAGTGGGTTGAAGTCGGACGCATCCATTTCGGTGAGGAAGAGCTGATGGGCGCAGACGTCGGCGCTGACCTTCAGGCCATCGATGCGGGCGCGCCGGATCATGTTCATGCCTTCGCCGGTGGATAGGCGGCAAAAATGCGCTCTTGCGCCGGTCAGCTTCAGAATGGGCAGGATATAGCCGATGGCAGCGGTTTCGGCGGCTTCCGGCATTGCTGGCAGCCCCAGTCGTGTCGCGACCGCGCCTTCGTGGACACAGCCGCCATTGGCGAGGTCGAGGTCTTCCGGGTGGATGAAGATGGTCAGGTCGTGACTGGCGGCATAGGCCAGTGCACTGCGGATGACATTGCCATTGGCAAAGGCGGCAAACACATTACTGACCCCGATGCACCCGGCATCCTTCAGTGCCGCCATTTCGGTGAGCTGAGATCCTTTCAGCCCCTGCGTGAGGGCAGCGATCACCTTGATCCGTGCGAGACCGACCTCCTCCTGGCGTTGTTCGATGAATTCGATTTCTGCCGGTGCGTCGATGACTGGTGAGGTGTCGGGCGGGCAGCAGAGCGTGGTGATGCCGGCGCTGACTGCGGCCAGGCTTTCCGAGTCGATATCTGCCTTGTATTCGAAACCGGGTTCGCCAAGCCGTGCCGAGAGGTCGATCAGGCCGGGAATGACCAGTTTTCCGGCCGCGTCGAGCTGTTGATCGGCAACGAAGCCATCAGGTGCGGTGGCGCCGACATGGACAATGCGATCCTCACTGATGAACAGCGACGTGACGGCATCGACCCCGTTTGCCGGATCGACGACGTGTCCGTTGACGATGCTGATGTTCATCCCTTGCCTCCTCCTGTGGCGCCCAGACACATGGACATCACCGCCATGCGGATGGCGAGACCATTGCTGACTTGCTCCAGAATCACCGAGCGGGGACCGTCGGCAACGGAAGATGCGATTTCCACGCCGCGGTTGGCGGGGCCGGGATGCATCACGATGGCATCGGGTTTGGCATAGGCGAGCGCTGCTTCATCCAGTCCGTAGAGGCGGAAGAATTCATGCTCGCTGGGTAGCAGTGCGCCGGTCATGCGTTCGCGTTGCAGGCGCAGCATAATGACGACATCGACATCTTTCAGCCCTTGGGCCATGGAGTGATAGACCTGAACGCCCAGTTGTTCCACGTTTTCCGGCAGCAGCGTTTTGGGGGCAATGACACGGACTTCGCCGGTATTGAGCGTGTTCAGTGCATGGATCTGCGAGCGGGCAACCCGCGAATGGAGGATATCGCCGACGATGGCGACCCGCAGCGCGGTCAGATCCGGTTTGTGCCGACGTATCGTGAACACGTCGAGCATGGCTTGAGTCGGATGGGCATGGCGCCCGTCACCGGCATTGATGACGCTGACATGCGGGGCGACATGCCGGGCGATCAGCTGCGCCGCGCCGCTGTCGGCATGGCGCACCACGAACATGTCGCTGTACATGGCTTCCAGATTACGCAGGGTATCGAGCAGGCTCTCGCCCTTGCTGGTGGCCGAGGTGCTGATGTTCATGTTCATGACATCGGCCGAAAGGCGCTTGGCGGCGAGTTCGAAGGTGGTGCGGGTGCGGGTGCTGGGCTCGAAAAAGAGGTTGAAAATGGTCTTGCCGCGCAGTAGCGGGACTTTCTTGACGGGCTGTGTGGCGACGACCGAGAAAGATTCGGCGACATCGAGTATTTCGGTCAGCAGGGTCGCCGACAAGCCTTCGATGGTGAGGAAATGGCGCAGTTTTCCGTTGTCGTCGAGCTGCATCGATGCGGGCAGCGGTCCTGGCTGCAATGTGTTGCTCATGATGCTTGAATTTCCAGTGTCAGAGGCTCCGGTCCGCCGAGCTTGATGTGCTGTTCCGGGGCCAGAACAAGGCGGTGGCCGCAGATATCGGACTGAATCGGCAGCTCACGGCCATTGCGTTCCACCAGCACGACCAGATGGATACTGGCAGGGCGGCCATAATCGAACAGTTCGTTCATGGCGGCGCGGATGGTGCGTCCGGTATGCAGCACGTCATCGACCAGCAGAATATGCCGACCTTCGACATCGAAAGGGAGGTTTGAGGGCTGCACGACCGGATGCAGCCCCTTGCGGCTGAAGTCGTCGCGGTAGAAATTGATGTCCAGCGTACCCAGTGGGGCTTTGATGTCCAGCAGCTTGTGCAGTCGTGCGGCGATCCATGCGCCACCGGTGTGTATGCCGACGATGGCGGCGTCGCCCAGCTTGCGTTCGCTGCAGTAGCGTTTCAGGTTGGTGGCCACTTGCTGCACCAGCCATTCCGCATCCAGAACATTATGTTGTGCCATGGTTCTCCAGCCAGGTTTCGACGATGACCGCAGCGGCCAAGCGGTCGATTTCGTTCTTGCTCACACGCTGTTTGCGCCCCTGTTGTCGTTGCCGTTTGAGGCGAGTTTCGGCTTCGTGGGAGGTGAAAGCCTCGTTGACGAATTCGACCGGCGTATCATAACGTTTTTGCAGCTGTGCAGCGAAACGGCGGATGGGTTTTTCCATCGAGCTCGGTTTGCCGTCGTCGGTCTGGGGCAGCCCGAGCAGCAACAGTGTGGGTGCCCAGCTGGTCATCAGTTCATCGATGGCGGGCCAGGGCAGGTCGGGGTAGTTGCAGGAGAGGGTTTCGAGCGGGCTGGCGGTGGCGGTGAGGGTATTGCCAAGAGCGGTGCCGATTCTTTTCTTGCCGAAATCGAAGGCGAGCACCCGGATCGCTTCAGGCATGTCCGGCGTCTGGATTCAGCAGGCTCAGGTCGATGCCAAGCTGGCTGGCTGCTTTTTTCCAGCGTTGTTCGACAGGGGTGTGAAAAACGATATCGGCGCTGGCTTCGGTTGTCAGCCAGGCGTTATCGGCCATTTCCTCCTCCAGTTGTCCGGGTGCCCAGCCGGCATAGCCCAGCAGGTACAGGATGTCTTTTGGGCCTTCGCCCTGAAGGGTGCTTTCGATAATGTCGCGTGATGAGGTGATGGCGAAGTCATCGCTGACTTTCATGGTCGTCGCCCAGGACTTCTCTGGGGAATGGAGGATAAAGCCGCGGTCGATATCGACCGGGCCGCCCTGATAGAGCGGGGCGTCGGTGATGCCGGACATGGGTGAAAATTCCAGCCCCTGTTGTTCCAGCAAGTCGCTGAGTGGAATGCCGGCAGGCCGGTTGATGACGAAGCCGAGTGCGCCATTGTCGTTGTGTTCGCAGATCAGCGTCAGGGTTTCCGAAAAATTCGGGTCTGCCAGATTGGGCATCGCGATCAGGAACTGGTTCGTGAGTTGCAGGGTCAACCTCCCTCGCCGGGTTTATTGTTGTCGCCAATATTGGTGTTGAATGACCAGGTGCGGGTGATCATCAGCTGGTCGTAACGTTTGCGCATCTCCTCCGGAAAAGACGGGAACGGGGAGGAGATTTTCACGATTTGAATGGCTGCTTCATCAAGGACGCTGCTACCCGAGGATACCGCAACCTGCACCTTCAGCACCTTGCCATCGTTGTCCAGCAGGACATTGAGGATCAGTTTACCACTGATGCGGTCGCGTTTGGCCTGCGCCGGATAGTTGAGGTTGCCGATGCCTTCGACGCGATGTACCCAATCGTTGATATAGGCGGCTTCGACAGCACTCTTGGCGCTGGTGGCATCGATGAAGTGAATTTTCGGGCGCTTGGCATAGCTGCGCTGGCGGGCTTCGAGTTCTGCCGTCAGACGGGCGATCTCCATTTCGCGATTGAGCCGCTCGCGGCGGGATGGCCGGTCGGCTTCGCGCTGTGCCTGGGTCTTGTCGCTGCTGCTGACGTGAGTTTGCGACTTGCGGGTGGTCAGCAGTTGCTGCGCCTGCACCAGCTCGACGCGGGTGACCTGGCGTTCCATGGGCGTTGCGGCAGCCCCGCTGCTGGGTAGTGGAAAGGTGCTGGTGACTGGGCTGGATGGCCGGCCTTCTTCGTCCCGGCTGCCACTGGCCTGTTGATTGAACTGGGCGATCTTTTCCGCATTCTCGGGGGCATCCTCACTCTGGGTGTGTACCAGGATGACGTCGATCGGTTTGCTGAATGGCCGCTTGAAGTCGATATCCTTACCAAAGGTAATGCCGAGGATGACGATGCTGTGCAGAATCGCTGCGATGAACAGCGTGAGACCGAGACGATCGTTGTCGGAAACGCCGGAAGCTGGGGGAAGGGGGGTTGGGGCTGGCATGATGCAACAAACGTCCTGGTTCATTTGAACAGCATTTTACTACGATTCGATTTCAAAGGTTTGAATCGGTCGATGGTTTTCGTGATGAACCGCTGTTTGTCAGCAGAGTGTAGGTGTCGCTGCCCGTTGTGAGATCTATCCGCTCTAGCATCGCAGGCGTTAGCAGCAGATGGTTGTCCCAGTCCAGTAGCAGGAAGCTGTCCACTCCCATTGCTGTTGCGACCGCCATGCGTTCTGCAGGTGATGCGACCATCAGCGCGGTAGCTGCCGCATCGGCAGTGGCGGGGTCGTCGTGGATGACCGTGACGGCATGCGCCTGGCGGGCGGGGTAGCCGCTGCGAGGATCTATAATGTGGTGCCGGCGTCCTGCAGTGCTGTCGTAATAGCGTTCGTAGTCGCCGGAGGTGAAGATGGCCTCGCCGTCGTGCGGTTCGACGGTGGCGAGACTGCCGCGCCCGTCGGCTTTTCTGACGCCGATTTTCCAGTGCCGTAAAGGGTGTTGGCCATAGGCCACGAGATCGCCCCCAGCGTTGAGGATGAAGTCGTCGATGCCGAGTGCCTTCAGCTTTTTTGCTTCCAGCGCGAGTCCATAGCCTTTGGCGATGCCGCCGAAGTCGAGCTTCACCAGCCGATTGCGTGATTGCAGCTTGCCGTTCTTGAGCGCAAGGTCGTCCATGCGCGGCTTGGCGGCCAGCAGATTGGCGATGGCTTTTGCCGAGGGTTCGCTGTCGCGGCCGAACTCGTCCTGATGGAAACCCCACAGCGCGATGAGGTTTCCGGCGGCGGGATTGAACAGATAGCTGCTGGCGCGTGAAAGCTGCGTGGCCTTGGTGATCAGTGGCAATAGCGAAGGGTGGGGGCGTATTTTTTCACCCTTGCTGATAGCGGTGTTGAGCGTCATCAGCGGGCTGGGTTTCCACACCTGCCAGTTGGCCTGCATCTCGGCAAAGTCGTGTTCCAGCATCTTGATGGCGCGTTCAGCCAGCGTCTGATTGCTGACTAGCGTCACGTCGATGATGGTGCCGAACTGGAGAATGCGGTGGTGGTGGATTGCTTGGCGTTTGCAGTTGGCGAGCAGCAGGAGCATCAGCAGGGTGATGCATAGTTGGCAGAGTTGTTTCTTGTTCAAGACACTACGAAAGCTTGGCTTTGATGCAATCCATCAGATCCCCGGCGATATCCAGATCATAGAGACTGTCGAGTTCGCGGATGCAGGTCGGGCTGGTGACATTGATTTCGGTGAGGTAGTCACCGATCACGTCGAGGCCGACAAAAATCAGTCCACGCTGTTTCAGTTCGGGGGCGACTTCGTTGCAGATCCAGCGGTCACGCTCGGTCAGCGCAACGCCTTCCCAGCTGCCGCCAGCCGCCAGGTTGGCGCGTGCTTCGCCTTTGGCGGGAATGCGCGCCAGGGCGTAGGGTACGGGGTCACCGTCGATCAGCAGAATGCGTTTGTCGCCCTGGGTGAACTCTGGCAGAAAGCGCTGTGCCACTGCCGTTTTGCGGCCATGATCGAGCACGGTCTCCAGAATGACATTGGTATTGAGATCACCGCCGCTGATGTGGAAAATCGACGCGCCACCCATGCCGTCGAGTGGTTTCACGACGATATCGCCCTGCTGCGCCAGGAACTGCTTGATGCGCTGCGGATCGCGGCTGACGATCTGCGGCGGCGCGCATTGGGGGAAGCGGGTGGTGAAGAACTTCTCGTTGACATCGCGCAGGCTCTGCGGGCGATTCACCACCAGTACACCTTGCGCTTCAATGGCCTCCAGCATGTAAGTGGTATAGATGTATTCCATGTCGAAGGGCGGATCCTTGCGCATCAGCACGGCATCCAGCGAGCTCATGTCGATCTCTTCTGTGGTGCCGAGATCAAACCAGTGTTCGCGGTGATCCTCCACCGTGATCTGTTCGGCACGCGCAACGACACGGCCGTCCGCCCAAGCGATGTTTTGCTGCAGAATGTGAAATAGCTGCCAGCCACGGCGCTGCGCGGCGAGCATCATGGCCAGGGTGCTGTCCTTCCAGGGCTTGATGCTGGCGATGTGATCCATCACGATGCCAAGACGCTTGCTCATCTGCATCTCCCGTGAATGCCGAGGACGTATTGTTCCCAGGCAGTGAAAAGTGTGCGGATGATCATGAATTGCCTCAAAAAAAGATAACTGGATTCGATATTTGTCTACCGGTCGTTGATCGCAAATTCTTGCATGCGGTAGATTGACTATCCTAACTGTATCCGCGTGGAGCACAAGAGGGATCTGGTGCGGCGGCAATGCAGGCCATAATTTTCGTTTCGGATCGGCGCGGTGTTGCTGCAGGCCGGACATGTCATGGCGGTTCCCATTAGTAGTGAGGTTTCAGTAAATGTCTGTTGCCGAGGAAGTGGAGTCATCCACAACCGGTCTCAAGATCATGGTCATCGATGACAGCAAGACGATCCGGCGTACTGCAGAGTCGATTCTGTCGCGTCAGGGTTATCACGTCATCACTGCCGTCGATGGCTACGAAGCACTGGCCAAGATCGCCGAGCACGAGCCCGATATCATCTTTGTCGATATCCTGATGCCGCGTCTCGATGGCTATCAGACTTGTACGCTGATCAAGCACAATGCGCGTTTTCGTAATACGCCGGTGATCATGTTGTCCAGTAAAGACGGGATTTTTGACCGCGCCAAAGGGCGGGTAGTGGGTGCCGAGTACTACATCACCAAGCCGTTCAATCAGGATGACCTGCTTGGCGCCATTCGCCGCTTCGTGCCGATGCATGAAGCCGTCAGTGCGGAAGCAGGATAGCGGCCATGGTAGCGGCGATGAGCCACCAACGGTTCGACAGGGGAGGAAGAGTTGAATGTCACATATTCTGGTCGTAGATGATTCGGCGACGGATCAGTACGCGTTACGCAGTATTCTGGAAAAGAACGGCTACCAGGTCAGCGTGGCCAACGATGGCCGCCAGGGTGTCGAAATGGCTAGGCAGTTGCATCCCGACCTGATCTTGATGGACGTGGTGATGCCGGATCTCAACGGTTTCCAGGCAACCCGCGAGCTGACCCGCGGTGAAGAGACGAGTGGTATCCCGGTCATTATGGTGACCTCGAAGGATGCCACCACCGATACCGTCTGGGCCAAGCGTCAGGGTGCCCAGGACTACGTCGTCAAGCCGGCAAGGGAGAAGGATTTGTTGCAGCGAATCACCCGATTGTTGAGGGCGCTATAACCATGACGGCCACCGGTATGGAGAATTCGGCGTGGCAACTGTTGCGTCAGGCGGAGCAGAAATACCTGTCACTGCACAGCCAGGGAGGGGATGTCGCCGAACATCAAGAGTGGAATGGCGTGCTGTTTTGTATCGGTGACGACAAGGTGCTGGCACCGATGGCTATGTTGCAGGAGATCGTTCCGGCACCAACCTGGATTCATGTTCCGGGTGTCCACCCCTGGCTGCGGGGGTTGGCGAACATCCATGGCACGTTGGTACCGGTCGTCGATCTGGAAGGTTATCTGTTCGGCCGTAACCTGGCGGGCAGTAGGGCGAAGCAGCGGCTGCTGGTCATCAACGACGGTGTCAACCGGGTCGGTGTCCTGGTGCCTGAAGTGATGGGCATGAAACATTTTTGGACGAGTGATGAAGTCAATGAACGACCGCAGCTCGATGAGCGGCTATTGCCATATATCAGCGCTGCGCTGCGCCGCTATGGTGAGCACTACCCCGTTCTCGATATGCGGAAACTATTCAATGATCCGGGCTTTCAGCAAGTCGCCGTCTGAGGTCCACTGGTAACAAGACTATGATTTTCAAGAAAGGTAACAACAAGCTGTCCACCGGTCTGGATAAGGCTCTGCTGCTTTGGGGCGGATTGTTTCTGCTGCTGACATTGCTGGCAGGTGCTTCTTTCTGGAAGAGCACCCAGCTACAACAGGCGGGGCGGCACTATTCAGAGCTGGCGGGTGACCTGAGACTGTTGTCGCAGCAAATGACGACACAGGCGCTTTCCGCATCGCGTGGTTCGGAGCAGTCATTTCTGCTGTTGGGCCGTTACAAACAGCAGTTTGATCAAACGTTGAAGCTATTGCGTGATGGTGATCCGGAGTCGGGTTCACCGCCGTTGACTGCCGAAATGTTGCCTGAGCTCGAGCAAATCACTCGGCAGTGGCGCTCTTTCTCCCAGGATGTCGACAAGATTCTCGCCAGCCGTGAAATCATTTCCAGCGCCAGACAAGTTGTCGCTGATGTCAGCGCGCGCCTCCCAGCGCTGCTTGCCGATGCTGAGAAGGTGGCAGAGTTGATGCGGGATGCCGGTATTCGTGGGCGTCAGCTCTATCTCGCTTCGCGTCAGTTGATGCTGGCAGAGAGAATTCGAATCAGTCTGATCGAAATGTTGAGCGGTTCGGCTAACACACTGGATGCTGCGGATCAGCTGGATCGCGACGTGAATCAGTTCAGTGCGGTACTCGATGGTATGTTGAGCGGCAATGCCGATCTGGGGATCACCAAAGTTGCGAATAAAAAGATACGCGCGATTCTCGAAGAGATGGTGGTCGATTTCAGTGACATTGCCGATACCTCGGGGCAGCTGTTGAGCAGTGCGCCTGATCTTTACGAGATTTCCGAATCGGTTGCCGCCATAGAAGGTAACGGACGTAACCTGTTCGAGAGTGCTTCGCGTTTCGAAGCGACGATCAATGACGCGAACAAGGGGAATCAGCTCTGGGCTACGCTTGGTTTTGGGCTCGGCCTGCTGGCGTTGCTCAGCTTCTTGATGCTGGTCGCCGGGATCATTCGCAACACCCGCAAACAGCTGCTGCATACGCAGGAAACCAATGAGCGAAACCAGCAGGCGATTCTGACGCTGCTGGATGAGATGGCCACCCTGGCTGACGGCGACTTGACGGTGAACGCAACGGTCACCGAAGACATCACCGGCGCCATCGCCGACTCCGTCAACTATGCGATCGAAGCGCTGCGCAACCTGGTTGTCGCAATCAACCAGGCGGCGACCAAAGTGTCGAACACCTCCAATCGCACCAAGGAGAGTGCATTGCAGCTGGCGAAGTCGAGTGAGAAACAAACCGAGAAGATCGAGTCGGTTTCCGATGCGGTCGATGGTTTGACCCGGTCGATCGAGAAAGTGTCCGAAAATGCCGGGCTGTCCGCAGAAGTAGCGGATCAATCGCTGGGGATCGCACAGCGGGGTGTGGAAACGGTGCGGCGAACCATCGAGGGCATGGACAGCATTCGTGAAAACATTCAAGACACCTCCAAGCGCATCAAGCGACTGGGTGAAAGCTCTCAGGAGATCGGCGACATTGTCGGTCTGATCACTGATATCGCTGACCAGACGAATATTCTTGCACTCAATGCCGCGATTCAGGCTTCGTCGGCGGGTGAGGGCGGGCGCGGCTTTGCTGTTGTCGCCGATGAGGTGCAGCGCCTGGCAGAGCGGGCGGCCAATGCAAGCAAGCAGATCGAGGCGCTGGTACGGACCATTCAGGCTGACACCAATGAGGCGATCCAGTCGATGGAAAAGAGTACCTCGCAGGTGGTCGCCGGTGCCCAGCAGTCGGAAGAGGCAGGCAGTGCGCTGGAGGAGATCGAGAGCGTCTCGTCTCGACTGGCCGAACATATTCGCAGCATCTCCGAAGAGTCGCGTGAACAGTCGGAGGTGGCCAGCATCGTTGGTGAATCGATGACTGCTATCCGTGAGATCGCCCGCAATACGCTGGCTTCGTCCAAGGAAACGGCCATTGCCGTTGGTGAGCTGGCTGAGCAGGCTGATGAGCTGCGACGTTCCGCAGAAGGATTCAAGCTGCCTGAGTCTGATTTGATCATGGAAGAAGCGGATGCGTTCGACTCGTTGAGCCAGACAGAGGAGAATCCGACATTGACTACCGAAATGAGTGCCCGGGGATCATTGGCTGAAGCGTAACCGGAAACGCAGGAACAGCGGTAGCTGAACACGCAACAGGGAAAGGCCATCAAGGGAATGGGATTATTGTGCAGATCAGGGCGTCCAACATGAGCAACGAGAATAGTTTCAACCTGAACTCACTGAAGTGGGTCAAACAGGAGATCGACGCTTCCCTGATCGCTGCCCGGGAAGGACTTCAGCGCTATGTGGCTGATAGTGATCAGCGGCAACAGCTGGAGTTGTCATTGGGGCAGTTGACTGACGCACTGGGTACGCTGGAGATTGCTGAGATCAAAGGCGGAGCCATGTTGGCGCGGGAGATTCGGGATGTTCTGCTGGCGCTGAAGTCCCCGAAACCCGAGCATCATTTCAAGGATGTCGATACCGTCAGTTGCCCTGTTATCAGGGCGATGATCCAGCTTTCTGACTACCTCGACTACATCGAAGCGGGCAATCCTGATATTCCGGTCGTGCTGATCAATGCCATCAATGACCTGCGCCTGATTCGTCATGCGGAGCTGATGTCGGATGAGATTATCGACATCCCCGGATTACGCAGTGATGAGGCCGTACTGTCACGGCAACCACACGCCCAGGAGAGTATTCGTGACCTGGCCGGTGTGGCGCGTCATGTTTTTGAGCTGGGTTTGCTGGGCTGGTATCGCAACAAGCATGTCGAAGCCAGTCTCAACAAGATGTCGATCGTGTGCCGGCGGCTGAAGAACGCCTCTGCCCATACCGCCAGCCGGCGCCTGTGGTGGGTGAGTGAGGCCGTTGTTGCCGGGCTACGTGCCAAGGTATTGCCTCATTCCTATTCCCTGAAGTTTCTGGTGGGCCGGATCGATCGTCAGATCAAACAGCTGCAAAAGATGGGCGACAAGCAGTTTGCCGCCGAAGTGCCGTTGCCTCTGATTCGGAGCATGCTCTACTACATTGCCAGCGCACACCCCGGAGAGCCTGTGCTCGATGAGGTGCGTGAGGTTTATTTCTCCGCTGATGGTGGTCAACTGCTGCCGCTTGCTCGAACCGGGGGCGGTGGCCAGAATGCCGATCTGTATCAGTCTCTGGCTGGCGCTTTGCAGGAGCAGGTTGCGACCATCAAAGACAAACTCGAACTTCACGCGCTGGCGGAGGATGGTTCCGAGCAACATCTTCGAGCGCTACAGCCAGCGTTACAGTCGTTGGCGCAGACCCTGCAGATGCTCGGCATGCGGCACCAGGAAGCTTTTGTACTCGATCACAAGGAAAGGCTTGACGCAGCGCTGCGCGATGAAAAACCGCTCTCGGATGCTGACATCAATCGGCTAGCAGATATGCTGCTCGGCGTGGAGTCGGCGGTACAGGCGTTCAGCATACTCGGCCCGAGTTTGCTTGCAGAGGTCAATGAGGACAATGCAGCGGGCGAGGTGGGTGAGGTCCAGGCGCTGGTGGCGGATCAGGAGTTTCGCCAGATTCGGGCGACGGTCATCCGCGAATCGCAGGAGAACCTCGAAAAGTGCAAGGCTGCATTCCAGCAATACGCCGCCAACCCCAATATGCTCACGGTGCTCGATGCGGTGCCGAAAACCCTCGGGCAGATTTCCGGTGCAATGTTGCTGGTGTCGGAAGACCGCGTTTCGGGCCTGCTCGATGCTGTCAGCGAATTTGTGAACCACAGATGCGATGCCGGAAAAGTCATCAATCATGCTGAGATCGAGCATGTGGCGGAAGCCATTGCGGCGGTCGATGTCTATCTTGAAATTCTCGATACCAGTGGCATTCAGCAGTCGCAGTATCTTGACCGCGGTATGGCGACGGTTGCCTTGCTCGATGCCGGGGCCGATGTCGAAGCTGCTGATCCAACACGCATGCTTGAAGAGGATGCGTTGTTGGATGAGCCTTCGCGTCTATTCAATCCGGAAACGCTGATTGTCGATTTCAAAGCGCTCGATGAGGGTTCCGGCGAAGCTGTTGTCGGGGCCGAGCCGGTAGATGAGTCGCAACAACAGGCCGCTAGCAGTGAGGAAGAAGCGCCGTCGTTTGCCGATGTGGCCCAGGAGGTGGGTGACGAGTCGATGCTGTTCGATGCCGCGACCCTGACAATTGCCGGCTTCGGTAGCGAGGAGCAGCTGGATGTTCTCGACATTGCATCACTGGATGACGATGACGAAGCATTTGTTGCGCGGCACGAGGAAGATGAATCAGCGTACGCGGAAGACCCACTCAATGCATCGCGGCTGATTTCAGCAGAAGCATTTGGCGATGCACAGAGTGATCAGGACGAGTTGCTCGAAATTGAAATGGACGAGAGCAGTGCGTCGCTGCTTGCCGATGCTGCGATGCAGGATATGGCGTCAGCCCCAGCGGATGACCAGACCCAGCCGACGATCCCCCCGATCATCGTCAAAGCAGATGAACAAAGAGAGCCTGAGCCAGCCTCTGAGGTCGAGGCTGTGGACGGTGAACCAGAGCATACGCAAGTCGTTGAAGTGGCGGCACTGGATTCGGCATATGCGGATCAGGAAGATGAACCTGCTGCTGAACAGGAAACTGAACTGGCTGATGCTGCTGATCAGACGCAGCCTATCGCCGATCTCGACCTGTCTGCGATTGTAGACGGCCTGGATGAAACCGGGCAGACGCCTGCTCCCGAAGCTCAGGCGATGGAACCGCCCACATTGACCGTATCCGGCATCGAGGTGGAAGAGCTCACCTCGCTGGATAATGGTGGTGTGGATATCGATGCCTTTCCGACCATCCGCGCCGACACAGAAGAGGAACTCGATACCCTCGCGGCGATGGAGATCGACGACGGTCTTGCTGCTGTCACCGACGGGCATGATCTTGCGGATCTTGTCGGTGATCAGGATCAGAGCGAATTCGATATGGAGGGGAGCGTCGAAACCAATATTGGTACCGCCAGTGCCTTCCTGTTTCCCGACGAGTCGGCGCTCGGAGAGCCGCCGACAGAAGAAGGTATCGAGGCTGATAGCGATGCTTTGACAGGCGCTGCGGTGTTGCCGGAAGAGGTTGCGCCGTTACAGGATGTCGTTGCCGACGCCGCTGATCTGCCGGGTGAGACCGGCGTGAGAAAGCTGTCGCTTGAAGAGGTCGTCGACGACCTGGGCGATGAGGTTGGTGAAGCAGCCGACAACGATGTGCTGACACTGGTCGATATTCTGCCAGATGACGAAATTATCGACCTTGGCGATGCGGCTGCTGGTCTCGATGAGGTTGTTGCCAGTGCTGTGGAGAGTGGCGATGCGCCAGCGACTGATAGAGATGCGATGCCTGCAGCCGCCTCTTTGTTTGATGGGCTCGCTGTCCTCAAGCCTGGTGCGGACGAAGAAATTATTGAGATCTTCCTCGAAGAGCTGGGTGAAGAAGCATCGGCATTGGAGGGTGTTTTTCCGCAGTGGCAAGAGGAACCAGGGCGTCAGGATACCTTGAGTTCGCTGCGGCGTTCATTTCACACGATCAAGGGGAGTGCGCGGCTGGTGGGGGCTGAGGTGGCTGGAGAGTTTGCCTGGCTGCATGAGAAATTGCTCAATGAGGTCATGGAGAACAGCCGGGAGATCACGCCGGAAGTCGTCTCCTGCCTTGGCGACGGGGTTACGCTGTTGCCTCGCCTGCTGCAGCAATTGCAAGATCGTGCAGCGCCGGATGCGGATATCGTGGCCCATGCCAGCAGAATCGACAGCTTGCTTAGTGGGGAGGCCGCTGAAGCCGTCTCTGAAGAGGTCGCGGTAGCGCATGAGGTTACTGAACCTGACACGTTGATATCAGCGCTCGAAGACCTTGCCTTGATGGAGATTTTTATCGAGGAGACAGCCGGTAACCTGGAGCGGCTCGATTCCCTGCTCCAGCGGCTCGACGAAGGCGTCGAACCAGATACGGTTCAACAGGAACTGTTCCGCACGATTCATACCCTCAATGGCAGTGCCAGAACGGCCAAGGTGCCGGCAGTGCATCAGCCCAGTGCTGCGTTCGAACGCTACCTGAATCTGAAGTTCCAGATATCGCCCGAACTGCCGGCAGCAGATATCGATCGCTTGCGGGATCTGCATGGGCATGTGACAGCTGCGTTGCAGGCCATGCGTGCAGGCGAGGCCATGCCTGATGCGGCGGATCTGGTCGCCACATTGACTGCGCTTGCCGATGCGATCCAGCCTGAAGTGCAGCAGCCCGAGGCGGGTTTTACGCAATTGCTCGATGAGGCGAGTGTAGGTACGGCGCCGGAGCAGGTCCCGGTTGTTGAAGAGGTCGATGAGTCTCATGCGGTCTCCAGGGAGCTGGTCGAGGTCTTTCTCGACGAAAGTGAAGAGATCCTCGAACATTGTGACAGCACCATGCAACGCTGGCAGCAGCAGCCTGAGGATATGGAGCTGGTGCGCGAACTCTATCGTGATCTCCATACCCTCAAGGGCAGCGCCAGAATGGCGGGCCTGGAACAGATCGGCGACCTGACCCATGCGGTGGAAACGCTGCTGACTGCTGTCGAGAGCGGTGAGGTGACTGCCGACAAGTCCCTGTTTACCGTGGTATTCGGCGCCCTCGACCGTTTTGGCGAAATGAACGAGGCCGTGCGTGCCGGCCGCGATGTTACCCCCGCCGATGCCTTGATCGAGCTGATGACGAGGATTCAGCGGGGGCAGCAGCTGTCGGATGAAGACCTTGTGATTCTAAAGTCGGGTGCGGGGCTTGAAGCATCGGCGCCGCGCGTGGCTGAGCGGGAAGATAGCGTGGTGCCACCGCAAACGGATGCTTTCGAGAGTCATCTGGCTGATCTGATGCCGCATGATGAAGGGGTGAGCGCCGAAGGTGAAATGCTGGTATCGCGCTTACAGGATTCGGTCAAGGTCAGCCCCGATTTGCTCGACCAGTTCGTCGACAGCGTGGGGGAAATCAATATTCTCAACTCGCGCGTTGAGCAGCAAAACAGCGCTTTTGGCTTTAACCTGCAAGAACTGGAACGCACTATCAGCCGTCTGACGGATCAGCTCCGGCAGTTGGAAATGGAGGCGGAGGCGCAGATTCTGCATCGCTTCGATGGTCAACACCTCAACCCGGACGAGACCGGCATCGACGAATACTTCGATCCGCTGGAGCTGGATCGCTACTCCACCATCCAGCAGCTTTCCCGCTCACTGGCGGAGAGTATCGATGATCTGGTGAGCCTCCATCAGTTGTTGTCGGAAGGGCGTCGTGACATGGAAAACCTGTTGCAACAGGAAACCCGTGTCGGCAACAGTCTGCAAGAAGCGTTGATGCGTACCCGGATGTCAGCGTTCAAGGTAATGGCACCGCGGCTGCGGCGCGTGGTCCGAGGTGTCGCACTGGAGCTCGGCAAAGAGGCCGATTTCGAGATCAGTGGTGAAGAGCAGGAACTCGACCGTAAAGTGTTGGAAGGCATGGTTGTGCCGCTGGAACATCTGCTTAGAAATGCACTGGCGCATGGTATCGAGAGGCCGCAGGAGCGTCTCGACGCCGGCAAGCCCGAAGCCGGCAAGATTACTGTCAGTGTTATGCGCGATGGGCCGGAAGTGGTTATCGAAGTGCGTGACGATGGGGCCGGCATCAACAAGCAGATGGTACGCCAGCGTGCCATCGAGAAAGGCATCATCAGCGAGGATGCTGAGCTGACCGATGCGGAGATTCATGCGTTGATTCTGCACCCCGGGTTCAGCACGGCGAATGAGGTCAGCCAAATCTCCGGTCGCGGTGTGGGTATGGATGTCGTGCAGGAACAGCTGCGGCATCTTAATGGCTTGTTGGAAATATCGTCTGACGAAGGCCAGGGCACGACGTTCCGGATCAGACTGCCCTTTACACTGGCGATCAACCAGTCATTGTTGGTGCGGGTGGGCGCACATACCTATGCGGTGCCGATCAATACCGTCGAAGGGGTCGTACAGATCTCCGACAAGGTATTGGCGGACAAGTTGCAGGGCGATGACGCTAGCATCGACTATGCCGATCGGCGCTATCGTCTGTTCCGTCTGGACGAGGTGCTGGAGAATGCGCGATTGGAGCCTTTCCAGCCCAGTGGTGAAACACGGCCGGTGCTGCTGGTTGGCTCCGGCGAGCATTTGGTGGCACTGATCGTCGATGAGATCGAGGGTAACCAGGATGTCGTCGTCAAACCCATCGGTGGTCTGCTCAACAGCGTGCCTGGCCTGGGTGGCGCGACCATTCTCGGTGATGGCCAAGTAGTGCTGATTCTCGATACCGGCGGGGTGGTACGGGCGGCGACCGGCAGTCGCAAGGTCACCGATATTCGGGAGTTCCAGGCTGCGAACGAGCAGAATTGGCGCCCCACGATCATGGTGGTCGATGACTCGATCACCATCCGGCGGGTCACTGAGAAAATGCTCGAACGTCACCATTTCAATGTCGTGACAGCAAAAGATGGTCTCGATGCGGTGGCCCGGCTCGAAGAGGTCAAGCCGGACATGCTGCTGCTGGATATCGAAATGCCGCGCATGGACGGCTTTGAACTGGCGGCACACATGCAGGGTAGTGAACAGTACCAAGATGTCCCGATCATCATGATTTCTTCACGCACCGGCAAGAAGCATCGGGAGCGCGCGGCTACACTGGGGGTACGTGGCTTCCTCGGCAAGCCTTACCAAGACAGTGAGTTGTTGCAGAATATCGAGGCCATGCTGAAACAGAAGGAAGGTAGAAACCGCCATGTCGGCTGACAACAAACTCCAGGCGCTGATCGTGCCGCTGCGTTCGACGAATCTGGTTGTGCCCCAGGTATTGGTGGCCGAGATCATCCCCTTTCCCCATGTGTCTGAAGTCGGGACGCTGCCATGGTTTCAAGGGATGTTCGAATGGCGGGAACACACCATCCCGCTGATTTCGATCGAGCGTTTCTGTCATCCTGACGAGGAGGGGCGCTCAGCCTCGCGCTCGCGCCGCGTTGCTGTACTCAATGGGTTGGGAGAGATCGATGGTGTGGCGCAATACGGTATCGAAATCGGTTCGATTCCGCATCCCGTTCGCCTCGGTGAAGACGAAATCAAGCCAATGAACGATGTCAAGCCCTGCGAAATGCTGGCCCAGCATGTTCACGCCGCCGGGGTACGAGCAGCGGTGCCGGATTTTGCCGCTTTGGAGAATCGGGTTGGCGAGGCGCTGCAGCAGTTGAATAACGCGGTCGAAATGTAATTTGGACGAAAATTTGAAGTAACTTCCCACCAAACCGATCGCGTGGCAATCACCGATACCCCTTTGCCCGCCCGAGCATCGCAGGCACAGCCGGGATCAGCCCACAGGGGCAGGCCATGGATGGCCTGCGTCGGCCGTCACGAAGGGACGTGTCGGCCGACGCCCGGCTGGGCCGAGAAGCGCAGGAAACAGCGGGGAGTCGGGGGGGCATTTTTTGGTACCTTTTTGTTGCTGTTGACAAAAAGGTACTCGGGGCCATGGCAGAGGGATGGGACGGAAGCACCACTGCTTGATTGGCCACGAAATAATACCACCATTCTTTCCAAGTGCTGAGGCCAACAAACCTGATGTCCCGCTTGTTGGCCTCACCATTTGTATCAAGCGAGGTGATAGGTTTCGCGCTCATCAGCGCTACGATTCTTCCAACCCATACTCGTCAGGCATCCCCGAACTGTACTTGCAGCCATGCCAACACCGCGACGCCTGCCGTTTCGGTGCGCAGGGTTCTCGGTCCCATCCGGACTGGCTTTACCTCGGCATGCGCCAGCATCCTCAGCTCATCCTTGCTAAATCCGCCCTCCGGGCCGATATAGATCTCCATGCCCCTGTTGGGAGGCTCAATGTCGCCGAGCGTGGTATTGGCATCTGGGGTGAGGACGATGGCGGCTGTCTTGCGATCGCGTTGCGCAACATGGCCTTCCAGGCTCGATGGCTGTTCCAGCGTGGCAAGCCGGGTTCGCCCCGATTGCTCGGTAGCGTGGGTAATCACGCCTTGCCAGTGGCGCTGTTTTTTCTCGACCTGAGCAGGTTTGAGGCGCCGCTGCGATCTTTCCGACCAGACGGGGATGATACGCTTGACGCCGAGTTCCACGGCCTTTTGTAGTGCATAGTCCATTTTGTCGGTAGCGCTGATGGCCTGAATCAGGCTGAGGTCAAGCGGTGATTCTCGCTCGACCTCGGTGATGGTGAGGATTTTCGCTGTCGCCGATTTCTTGCCGGTTTCCACGAGTACGGCCACTGCTTCACTTGGATTGCGGCCATCGAAGGCGATGAATTCCTGCCCGCTGCGAAGACGTAACACCTTGATGAGGTGGCGTGTTGCAGGTTCAGGCAGGGTAATGTACTCACCTGCCTGCAAATCCGCGTCCACAAGAATTCGGGTGCGTCTCACTGTTTTTGGTGCAAGCCGAGGTTCTTCCAGATGGTCATTGTTGGCTCGGTTTTGTTCATCGTATAGAAATGCAGTCCCGGCGCGCCTTCGGCCAGCAGGCGTTCGCACATGCTGGTGACGACCTCTGTACCGAATGCCCGAATGGCGTCGAGATCATCGCCGTAGGCTTCCAGCCGCTTGCGAATCCAACGCGGGATTTCTGCCCCACAGGCGTCGGAAAAGCGGGCCAGTTGCGTGTAGTTGGTAATGGGCATGATGCCGGGGACGATCGGCAAGGTGACGCCCATCTTTTCACAGCTGTCGATAAAGCGGAAATAGGCATCGGCATTGTAAAAATACTGCGTGAGTGCGCTATTGGCGCCGGCTTCGACCTTGCGTTTGAAGTTTCGCAGATCGTCGTTGGCATCTTTGGCTTGCGGGTGGAATTCGGGGTAGGCAGCTACTTCGATAAAGAAATGGTCGCCGGTTTCCTGGCGGATGAATTTGACCAGCTCGTTGGCATATTGCAGGTCGCCGTGGGTGCGCAGACCGGAAGGCAGGTCGCCGCGCAAGGCAACGATATGCTTGACGCCACTGTCCTTGTAGGTTTTGAGGATCTCGCGGATTCTCTCCTTGTCGGAGCCGATGCAGGAAAGATGCGGGGCGGCGTCGAGGCCGGAAGCGCGCTGAATATCCAGTACGGTCTCCAATGTGGCGTCTTGTGTGGAGCCGCCGGCACCAAAAGTGACAGAGAAAAAGCGAGGGTTCAGCGTGGCGAGTTCGGCGCGCACCTGGCGCAGATTTTCTGCGCCCTGTTGCGTGCGCGGGGGAAAGAACTCAAAGCTGAATACCCGCGGGTGTTTGCGTTGGGATTCCATGGTGCACCTTGTCGGGTGGAGTAGAGGCTTCCCCCGGCATGCAGGGGGAAGGCCGGCTGTTAGTAGCGGTAGTGATCGGGCTTGTAAGGGCCGTCGATCGGTACGCCGATATACTCCGCCTGTTCCGGTGACAACCGGGTCAGATGCACGCCGAGTTTGTCGAGATGCAGCCGTGCCACCTCCTCGTCGAGAATCTTTGGCAGCACGTAAACCTTGTTCTCGTAGTCGTCCGGCTTGGTGAAGAGTTCGATTTGCGCCAGCACTTGGTTGGTGAACGAGGCCGACATAACAAAGCTGGGATGGCCGGTGGCGCAACCAAGGTTCACCAGGCGTCCTTCCGCCAGCATGATGATGCGCTTGCCGTCGGGAAAGACGATGTGGTCGACCTGGGGCTTGATGTTCTCCCACTTGCAATCCTTGAGCCCGGCAATGTCGATTTCGTTGTCGAAATGACCGATGTTGCAGACGATGGCTTCATTTTTCATCGCCGCCATGTGGTCGTGGGTAATGATGTTGAAGTTGCCGGTGGTGGTGACGAAGATGTCCGCGATCGGTGCTGCTTCTTCCATCGTCACGACACGATAGCCTTCCATCGCGGCCTGGAGCGCACAGATCGGATCAATCTCGGTGATCCAGACGGTGGCGCCGAGCCCGCGCAGCGACTGGGCGCTGCCCTTGCCGACATCACCATAGCCGGCGACAACGCAGATCTTGCCGGCAATCATCACATCGGTGGCGCGCTTGATGCCATCCACCAGCGATTCGCGGCAGCCATAGAGGTTGTCGAACTTCGATTTGGTCACCGAGTCGTTGACGTTCATGGCTGGGAACAGCAGTTCACCACGCTCCATCATCTGGTAGAGGCGGTGTACTCCGGTGGTGGTCTCTTCGGTGACGCCCTTGATCGATTCGGCCATGCGGTGGTAGCGCTTCGGGTCTTCTTCCAGACTGCGCTTGAGTGTCTTGAGGATCACCTGCCACTCTTCGCTGTCGTCCGCGCTCGGTTCGGGGACAGCGCCGGCATCGGCATATTCGACACCCTTGTGTACCAGCAGGGTGGCGTCGCCGCCGTCGTCGAGAATCATATTGGGGGTGCCGCCATCGGGCCAGTTCAGTACTTGTTCGGTACACCACCAGTATTCTTCCAGGGTCTCGCCTTTCCAGGCATAGACGGGAATGCCTTCGGCGGCGATGGCGGCGGCAGCGTGATCCTGGGTCGAGAAGATGTTGCAAGAGCACCAGCGCACTTCGGCGCCCAGCTCGACCAGCGTCTCGATCAGCACAGCAGTCTGGATCGTCATGTGCAGCGAGCCGGTGATGCGTGCGCCGCTCAGGGGTTTTTCTTTGCCGTACTTTTCGCGCAGCGCCATCAGGCCAGGCATTTCGGTCTCGGCGATGGCGATTTCCTTGCGGCCCCAGTCGGCCAGGGAGATATCGGCAACCTTGTAGTCGGTGAAAGTGGTTTCGAGATTAGCGTTCAAGTTCATTCTCCATTTGTGTTGATGAAAAATGAGCGCCGTTGTTGCTGGTGAAACCTCGGAACAGAGGGTTCGAGTCGGGGCTGAGCCTGGCGGAAATCCGTCGCAACGCTCCTCAGCCCGCGCGGGCGGCCATGCCGGCCACCCGCGGAAGGGGATGTCAGGCCACCTTAGTGATGTTGGCGGCGGCCTTCAAGTCTTCTGCCTTGTCAGTGCGTTCCCACGGCAGGTCGATGTCTTCGCGACCAAAATGCCCGTAGGCGGCAGTCTGCTGATAGATCGGTTGAATCAGGTTTAGCATGTTGACCAGCCCGTAAGGGCGCAGGTCGAAATGTTCGCGGATCAGTGACTCGATGGCGTCGTCGTCCATTTTGCCAGTACCAAAGGTGTCGACCGAGATGGAAGTCGGCTCGGCAACGCCGATGGCGTAGGAGACCTGGATCTCGCAACGCTCGGCCAGCCCGGCAGCGACAAGGTTCTTGGCGACATAACGGCAGGCATAGGCGGCGGAGCGGTCGACTTTCGAGGGATCCTTGCCGGAGAAGGCGCCGCCACCGTGGCGTGCCATGCCGCCATAGGTATCGACGATGATTTTGCGACCGGTGAGGCCGCAGTCGCCTACCGGGCCACCGATGATGAACTGGCCGGTGGGGTTGATGTGGTATTGGGTATCGGCAGAAATCCACTCGCTGGGCAGGATGGGCTTGATGATTTCTTCCATCACCGCTTCGCGTAGATCCTGCTGCGAAATGTCCGGATCGTGCTGAGTCGACAGCACGACGGCTTCGATGCCAACCGGCTTGCCGTTTTCATAGCGAAACGTGACCTGGCTCTTTGCGTCCGGGCGTAACCAGGGCAGTGTGCCGTTTTGTCGCACATCGTGCTGACGCCGCACCAGCCGATGCGAGAACGTGATGGGCGCTGGCATCAATACATCGGTCTCGTTGGTGGCGTAGCCGAACATCAGTCCCTGATCGCCCGCGCCTTGCTCTTCTGGAGCGCTCCGATCTACGCCCATCGCAATGTCGGGAGATTGCTTGCCGATTGCCGACATGACCGCGCAGGTGTCGCCATCGAAGCCGATATCGGAGCTGTTGTAGCCGATGTCGGTTACGGCCTGGCGGACGACATCCTCGTATTCAACGTGTGCGGAGGTGGTCACTTCTCCAGCGACCATGACCATGCCGGTTTTCACCAATGTCTCACAGGCCACGCGTGCTCCTGGGTCTTGCTCCAGAATGGCATCCAGAATGGCATCGGAGATCTGGTCGGCAACCTTGTCGGGATGACCTGCGGAGACGGATTCGGAAGTGAACTGATAGCTGTTGGACATGCGAGCTTTCCCTGGATGCGAGCGAAAAATTGGTCGACAAGTGTATATGAAGCGAAACGGCGAAAACCAGAGCTACTTCAAAAACTCATGTCATTGGCGCTGATTGAGCCGGAATTCCAGCAGCGCAAGTATAAAAATTCTGAATATATACTATTGAAAAGTTCTGTAAGGTACTGATAAGAAGTAAAATAAGATATTTTTTCTGCGATTCTGCTTGCCCGTGGGTAACATTTAGGCAAGAATGTTGCGCCTGAAATTGTACCGCCGGGTGCCTTGGGTCGCTATCAAAATAAGTAACTGGCCTGACTCAGCGGCTCGACCAGAATTTTATCCCGCCAGCATGGCCAGTCGTTATCCGGCGCCTGCTGACGCTCAAGTTTTTCACATGACAACCCTGCCGGGAGTTTTTTTATGCCATCTCGTAGAGACTTAGCCAATGCCATCCGCGCATTAAGCATGGACGCTGTTCAGAAAGCCAACTCGGGGCACCCTGGTGCGCCCATGGGAATGGCTGACATTGCGGAAGTGCTGTTCAATGATTTCATGAAGCACAATCCGGGGAATCCTTCGTGGGTCGATCGCGACCGCTTCATCATGTCCAATGGCCACGGTTCGATGCTGCCTTATTCAGTGCTCCACCTCACTGGGTACGATTTGAGTATCGATGATCTGAAAAACTTCCGTCAGCTACATTCAAAGACGCCGGGTCACCCGGAGTATGGTTATGCGCCGGGCATCGAGACCACCACCGGTCCGTTGGGGCAGGGCATTACCAATGGCGTCGGCATGGCCATTGCTGAGCGTGCGCTGGCGGCGCATTTCAATCGCGATGGGCACGAAGTCGTCGATCACAACACCTATGTGTTCCTGGGTGATGGCTGTCTGATGGAAGGCATTTCACACGAGGCTTGTTCCATTGCCGGTACGCTGGGCCTCGGCAAGCTGATCGCTTTCTACGACGACAACAATATCTCCATTGATGGTGAGGTCGAGGGCTGGTTTACCGATGACACGCCGAAGCGTTTTGAAGCTTATGGCTGGCAGGTGATTCCTGATGTTGATGGACATGATCCGGACGCCATCAAAGCGGCAGTCGAATCTGCGCGTTCGGTCAGTGACAAGCCCACGCTGATCTGCTGCAAGACCACCATTGGTTTTGGTTCACCCAACAAGTCCGGCAAAGAGGATTGCCACGGTGCACCGCTGGGTGAGGAGGAGATCGAGCTGACCCGCAAGGCGCTGGGTTGGGAATACGGCCCCTTCGAGATTCCCGAAGAGATCTACGAAGCATGGAGTGCGGTTGCCAAGGGTGAAGCTGCCGAAAAGGCATGGAACGAGAAAATGGCTGCCTATCGCGAAGCCTATCCGGAGCTTGCGGCAGAATTCGAGATGCGTATGGCGGGTGAGCTGGGTGATGACTGGAGCGAGAAAGCGGACGCCGTGATCAAGTCGGTAGCTGAAAAGGGTGAAAGCATCGCCAGCCGCAAGGCATCCCAGAATGCGATTGAAGCACTGAGCAAGTTCACTCACTTCATGGGCGGCTCAGCAGACCTTGCTGGATCCAACCTAACTATTGTCTCCAATTCAGTGCCGATGCGCGCCAATCAGCCTGATGCCAATTACATCAACTGGGGCGTGCGCGAGTTCGGCATGACCGCGGCGATCAATGGTATCGCGTTGCATGGCGGCTTCGTTCCGTATGGCGCGACTTTCCTGATGTTCTCCGAATACGCGCGTAACGCGCTGCGTATGGCGGCATTGATGAAAATCCAGAACATCGAAGTCTTCACCCATGACTCGATCGGTCTGGGCGAGGACGGGCCTACTCACCAGCCGGTCGAGCAGGTGGCCACACTGCGCATGATTCCAAACATGAGCTTGTGGCGCCCCTGCGATGCCGTCGAGTCGGCAGTAGCCTGGAAGATGGCGGTATTGCGCAAGAACGGGCCTACCAGCCTGATCTTCTCGCGTCAGAATCTGCCTCATCAGGCGCGTAGCGATGAGCAGATCAAGCTGATCGAGCGTGGCGGTTACATCCTCAAGGATTGCGACGGCACGCCCGATGCAATCATCATTGCAACCGGCTCTGAAGTCGGTCTGGCCATGGACGCAGCTGCTGCGATCACCGACAAGAAGATCCGCGTCGTGTCGATGCCTTCGACCGATGTCTTCGATGCACAGGACGATGCCTATAGGGAATCAGTGCTCCCCGCTGCCGTAACCGCACGGGTCGCCGTCGAAGCAGGCGTGACTGCTTTCTGGGCCAAGTACGTTGGCTTGCAAGGTGCCGTGGTGGGTATCGACACTTTTGGCGAGTCGGCCCCGGCATCGGATCTGTTCAAGGAGTTCGGCTTCACGGTCGAGAATGTGGTCAAGGCCGTCAACAGCGTCGCCTGAAGCTAATTCGTCTGCCCCGTCGTCGCGGGGCAGATTTGTATTGTCCGTTAAAAAGTTAGGAGATAACCATGACGATAAAAGTTGGTATCAATGGATTCGGTCGGATTGGTCGGATGGCGTTTCGCGCAATCGCAAAAGACTTCCCCGGCATCGAAGTTGTCGGCATCAACGATCTGCTGGATAACGATTATCTGGCGTACATGCTGAAGTACGATTCGGTACACGGTAACTTCGATGGCGATATCGCAGTCGATGGCGACACCATGATCGTCAACGGCAAGAAGATCCGTTTGACTGCCGAGCGTGATCCTGCCGAGCTGAAATGGGGTGATCTCGACGTCGATATCGTGCTGGAATGCACTGGCTTCTTCCTTACCGAAGAGAGCTGCCAGAAGCACATCGAGGCAGGTGCCAAAAAAGTGGTCATGTCTGCACCTTCCAAAGACGGCACGCCCATGTTCGTGTTTGGTGTCAACAACGACACTTACGCTGGACAGGCAATCGTCTCTGCCGCCTCCTGTACCACCAACTGCCTGGCGCCTGTTGCCAAGGTGCTGAACGATAAGTGGGGCATCAAACGTGGCCTGATGACCACCGTTCACGCTGCAACAGCCACCCAGAAAACAGTTGACGGGCCTTCGATGAAGGACTGGCGCGGTGGTCGCGGTATCCTGGAAAACATCATTCCTTCCTCGACTGGTGCTGCCAAGGCCGTTGGCGTGGTGCTGCCTGAGCTCAATGGCAAGCTGACTGGTATGGCGTTTCGTGTTCCCACTTCGGATGTTTCGGTTGTTGACCTCACGGTTGAGCTGGACGGCGAAGCGTCTTATGACGACATTTGTGCTGCCATGAAAGCCGCATCGGAAAGCGGTGATCTAGGCAAGACCCTGGCCTACACCGACGAGAAAGTTGTTTCGACCGACTTCCGTGGTTGTGGTTCCTCGTCGATCTTCGACGCGGGTGCTGGCATTCAGCTGGATCCCACCTTCGTCAAGGTCGTGGCGTGGTACGACAACGAGTACGGTTACACTTGCAACATGCTGCGCTTCGTCGAGCACGTCGCCAACGCTTGATCGGCTTGTTGTGATTGTCCGCAAGACGGCATAGCCGTCTTGCGGATTTTGTCTTGCAGAGACATTTGCCAAGCCGCCGGGCTTGGCAAATATTTTTGTTGAATCATCTCCCTGGGAGTGGATGCTATGTCAATAATCAAGATGACCGACCTGGACCTGGCCGGAAAGCGTGTGCTGATCCGTGAAGACCTCAATGTGCCGATCAAGGATGGCAAGGTGGCATCCGACAAGCGTATTCGCGCGTCGATGCCGACCATCGAGCATGCAATGAATGCGGGCGCCAAGGTCATGCTGATGTCCCACCTCGGGCGTCCGACCGAAGGCGAGCCGGCTGAGGAATTCTCGCTCCAGCCTGTTGCGGATCACCTGTCCGGTCTGCTGGGCAAGGAAGTGCGTCTGATCAAGGACTATCTCGACAACCCGCCTCAGCTCGAAGATGGCGAAGTCGTCATCCTCGAAAACGTCCGCTTCAACAGGGGTGAAAAGGCAAACAATGAAACCCTTTCCAAGAAATACGCCGCGTTGTGCGACATCTATGTGATGGATGCTTTCGGTACGGCGCATCGCGCACAGGCATCTACTCATGGTGTTGGTACTTTCGCGCCAGTTGCCTGCGCTGGCCCGCTGCTGGCCGGTGAGCTGGATGCGCTTGGCAAAGCGCTGAACAATCCAAAGCGCCCAATGGTCGCGATTGTCGGTGGCTCCAAAGTATCCACCAAGCTGACGGTGCTGGAGTCATTGTCGCAGATCGTCGATCAGCTGATCCCGGGTGGTGGCATCGCCAACACCTTCATCGCGGCGATGGGACACAATGTGGGTAAGTCACTCTATGAACAAGATCTGGTCGCGGAAGCCAAGCGCCTGATGGAGGCGGCCAAGGCAAAAGGCGGCGAGATTCCCGTGCCTACCGATGTGGTTGTCGGCAAAGAGTTTTCCGAGTCGACCGAGGCTACTGTCAAGAAGGTCGAGGATGTCGCCGATGATGACATGATCTTCGATATCGGTCCTGAGACAGCCGCGCGCTTTGCCAGCATGATGAAGGAAGCGGGGACAATCGTCTGGAATGGCCCGGTCGGTGTTTTCGAGTTCGATCAGTTTGCCGAAGGCACGAAGGTGCTGGGTGAGGCGATCGCAGAATCCGATGGATTCTCCATTGCCGGAGGTGGCGACACCCTGGCTGCCGTCGACAAGTATGGTCTGGCAGACCGGATTTCCTACATTTCCACTGGTGGCGGCGCCTTCCTCGAGTTCCTCGAAGGCAAGAAGCTGCCAGCGGTGGAAATGCTGGAACAGCGGGCCAAGGGGTAGCAGTCGACAATGAGCGACGGATCACCGATCTGCCACCGCAACTCCCGCGGCCTGCGGCGTACGAAGATTCTGGCGACGCTGGGGCCTGCCAGTGAATCACCAGAAATGCTCCGTGCGCTGGTCGAGGCGGGTGTCGACGTTGTGCGCATGAACTTTTCGCATGGCACGCGTGAAGATCACGTCAAGCGTGCGGAGATGATTCGCGAGGCGGCGGAAGACTGCGGTTGCGAGGTTGCCATCCTTGGTGATCTGCAAGGGCCGAAGATTCGCATCGAAAAGTTCGGCAGCGGCAGCGTTCAGCTTCAGGAGGGGGGGCATTTCATTCTCGATACCGCACTGGGCAGCAACGATGGCAACGTCGAGCGTGTTGGTGTCACCTACAAGACGCTGGCGAGCGAGGTCTTTCCTGGCGATCTGCTATTGCTCGACGATGGACGAATTGTGCTACAGGTGGAGAAGGTCGAAGGGTCGGAGATCCACACCATTGTCGTTACCGGCGGTAAGTTGTCCAACAACAAGGGCATCAACCGTAAGGGGGGGGGGCTTTCAGCCTCTGCGCTGACCGAAAAGGACAAGCGCGATATCTTGCTCGCTGCCGAACTCGATGTCGACTATCTCGCCGTTTCTTTCCCACGAGATGGCAATGATATGCACGAGGCGCGCCGCCTGCTCAGTGAAGCTGGTAGCGAGGCTTGTCTCGTTGCCAAGATCGAGCGGGCTGAAGCGTTGGAGAACATCGACGAGATTCTGCAGGCTTCGGACGCGATCATGGTTGCGCGCGGTGATCTTGGCGTGGAAATTGGCGATGCCGAGTTACCTGCGGTGCAGAAGGATCTGATTCATAAAGCGCGGGTTTATGATCGTATCGTCGTCACGGCGACGCAGATGATGGAGTCGATGATCGAAAACCCGATTCCTACCCGCGCCGAAGTTTTCGACGTTGCCAATGCCGTACTCGATGGTACTGATGCGGTGATGCTCTCTGGCGAGACCGCTGTTGGCAAATATCCTGCGAGGGTGGTCGAAGCCATGGGGGATATCTGCGTCGAGGCGGAAAAACAGTCGCTGGCGAGAAAATCCGATCATCGGATCAATACGACGTTTCAGCATATCGATGAAGCGATCGCGATGGCGACGATGTATACGGCTAACCATGCCAACGTCGCGGCGATTGCTGCCTTGACCGAGACCGGGTCGACGCCCAAGTGGATGTCGCGCATCAGCTCTGGTATTCCGATCTATGCAATGTCGCAACGCCCTAAGACGAGGCGCCGTGTAAAACTGTATCGGGGTGTTTACCCGGTGGATTTTCCCACGAGTACCACATCGCACGAACGTGTGAACATGACGGCGGTGGATATCCTCAAAAGACACAAGGTCGTCGAGGATGGCGATATCGTCATTATTACCAAGGGCGATCTGATGGGGGATGGCGGCGGCACCAATGCGATGAAGATCGTGGTGGTCGGAAAGCTGGTCGAACCACTCGATTGAGGGTGAGGCTTCCCTTCCGGCCATGTATGAATTTCCATTGCGGTTGTCGACCGGGATAACCTGTAGCGGTTTTGCTGGATAGATCAACAATCGTTATTTATAGGTAACTGTTCAGCGCTCGCTCAAGTACAACCGTAACTGCCCAGAGAGTGGTCCGATAGATCAAGAACTGCTCAGAATTTTTTTATCACTAAAGAAAGGAGACAAGTCTTATGGCACTGATCTCAATGCGTCAACTTCTCGATCATGCCGCCGAAAATGGCTATGGCATGCCTGCATTCAACGTCAACAACATGGAGCAGGTTCACGCCATTATGCAGGCGGCGGATGAAACCAATTCACCTGTCATCATGCAAGGTTCCGCTGGCGCGCGTTCCTATGCTGGCGAGCCGTTCCTGCGTCACCTGATTTCAGCTGCCGTGGAAATGTATCCGCATATCCCCGTGGTCATGCACCAGGATCACGGCTCCGAGCCGGCGGTATGTCTGCGTTCGATCCAGTCCGGTTTCACCTCGGTGATGATGGATGGCTCGCTGATGGCCGATATGAAAACCCCGGCTTCTTTTGAATACAACGTAGAGGTCACTCGCAAGGTCGTCGAAATGGCCCATGCTGGTGGTGTTTCGGTTGAAGGCGAGCTGGGCTGCCTGGGCTCGCTGGAAACCGGCGAGATGGGTGAAGAAGACGGCCACGGCGCAGAAGGCAAGCTGGACATGGATCAGCTGCTGACCGATCCCGAAGAAGCGGCCGAGTTCGTCAAGCAGACCGGCGTTGACGCGCTGGCGATTGCGATTGGTACTTCTCACGGTGCCTACAAGTTCACCAAGGAGCCGACTGGCGATATCCTGCGGATCGACCGTATCAAGGAAATTCACGCCCGCCTGCCCAACACGCATCTGGTCATGCACGGTTCTTCATCTGTTCCCCAGGATTGGTTGGAGATCATCAACAGCTACGGCGGTGACATGGGCCAAACCTATGGTGTGCCCGTTGAGGAGATCGTCGAAGGCATCAAGAATGGCGTTCGCAAAGTCAATATCGATACCGACCTGCGCATGGCCTCCACCGGAGCGATTCGCAAGCATCTGGCAGAAAACCCGTCGAACTTCGATCCGCGCAAATTCCTCAAAGCGTCTACTGAGGCGATGAAGGATATCTGCAAGGCGCGTTATGAAGCGTTCGGTTGTGCAGGACAGGCTGACAAGATCAAGCCCGTCTCGCTGGAAGTGATGTACAAGCGTTACGAATCGGGAGAGCTGGACCAGAAGGTCAGCTGATTGAGGTTGGCCCGGCATTGCCACCGGGTGGCGATAATGCCGGGCTGGATAGATGCTGAAAAGGGCGGTTGCTTGCAACCGCCCTTTTTCGTTGCAAGCAGTGAAGGGGTTACATGATATTGAGGGTTTTTCTCATTTTGCACTGGGTAGGTATTGGTCTCGTTGCGCTGGGGCTCTACCTTTGGTTGTTTTCGGCTGCGAAAGCGGGTGACGTCAGTCAGATGGTCTGGACGGCCACGGCCTTTGGTCTGGGTGGTTTACTGATGTCACCGTACCCGGTGGTCAAGGCTTTCCAGTGGATGTCCAGAAAGTGACAGCAGTTCGCTGACATTGAGGTTTCCACCATAGCCAAGTGAAATGACCGGTCGGGATTGCAGCTCACGTAACAGCGAAGCATTGCTGCTGATAGCTTGGCCTGGCTCGGTCTCGCTCAATACGATGGCCAGTGTTTCCAGGCCATGCTGTGCAATGGCGGCCAGTGTCAGCAAGACATGATTGATACAGCCAAGCCGGTTGGCCGCGACGAGTATCACGGGATAACCAAGCGCAGCTGCCAGATCGGCATTTAGCACCTGTTCGGCCAGGGGTGAATAGAAACCACCCGCACCTTCGACAATGGCCAGCGCTTCCCCCTTGTTTTCGCAGGCCATGATCAGTTGATCGAGTGTCAACTCAGCCCCTTGTTCCCTTGCCGCAACAAGGGGTGCGATGGGTGCCTCAAAACAGTAAGAACAGATCTGCTCCAGTGGAATGCTGTCATCCAGTGCCTGCCGATAGCGCCAGGCATCGGCCGGGCGGAGGCCAGCGGCGGTAGCTGCGCAGCCGGATTCTACGGGTTTGCGTGCGGTCACGGAGATGCCATGTTGCCACAGCTGGGCTACAATCTGGGCGCCGATTTCCGTCTTGCCAACTTCGGTGTCCGTTCCCGTGATGAATAAGCCTTTGAGCATCTCCCGATTCCTGTTCCGCAGCTGATCCGCAATACTGCATAATCCCGTGGACACTGTCACCGGAAATTCTTTCCATGTCCCTAACCCAGAATGCCTCGCTCGCGTCCCTCAACAGTTTTGGCGTCGAAGCTCGAGCCAGATACCTGCTGCGTGCGAAGTCTGCGATCGCGATCCTCGATGCGCTGGCTGACCCCGAATTGCGCGACTTGCCGCGTCTGTTGCTTGGCGGCGGCTCGAATATGTTGTTCGTGGCGGACTGGCCGGGGATCGTCATCCAGCTTGAAGCTGGCGGTATCGACGTGGTGGGGGAGGTGGACGGCAAGGTGCTTGTACGAGCCGCTGCAGGCGAGCGCTGGGACGACTTGGTTCGCCACACCATCGACATGGGATACGCGGGGCTGGAAAATCTGTCGTTGATTCCTGGCTGTGTTGGCGCAGCGCCGATTCAGAATATCGGTGCCTATGGTGTCGAGCTGTCGCAGTTGTTCCATCAGCTGGAAGTCATCGATTTGCAGACCGGCGAGACGATCATGATGGACCGGCAGCGTTGTGCGTTTGGCTATCGTGACAGCTGGTTCAAGCGGCAGCAGGCGGGGCGCTATCTGATTGTCTCGGTAACGGTGGCACTGCCACGAGAACCATCGTGGTTGCTGGGCTATGGCGAGCTGGCCGACGAGGTGGCGCGCCGTGGCGATGGCAATATCAGCGCCGCGCTGATCCGCGGGGTCGTCTGTGATATTCGTCGCCGCAAACTGCCGGATCCTGATGTGTTGGGGAATGCCGGCAGCTTTTTCAAGAACCCGCTGCTAACAGCAGCACAGGCTGAAGCGCTGCGTGCGCGCCACCCGGATGCCCCCCTCTATGCCTTCGGCTCGGCGTTCAAGCTGTCGGCGGGATGGTTGATCGAGCATTGCGGCTGGAAGGGGCGTCGGCGGGGCGACGCGGGTGTGTCGGCACAACACGCGCTGGTGCTGGTGAACTACGGTCAGGCGAGCGGTGCGGAGATATGGTCGCTGGCGACCGAGATCATCGCCGATGTGGCCGAGCGCTTTGGCATTGTGCTGGAACCGGAGCCGAGAATTCTGGGTGTTGACCCTACAGAATCAGAAAAACCGCTACCGCCAGCGCCGAAATCAGGCTGATGGATGTGACGGGGGTAATGATCAGCCCACTGTGGGTAAACATCAGAAATGCCGCTTCGGCCACAATGATCGCTACCGCAAACCCCAGTGCGCGCGAGGGCTTGAGCCAGCCGGTTTCGTTGGCGAGGGAGATGATGGCAAGACCAAGAAAGGCGGCACCCATCATGCCCGCATAGGCCAGATTGAGTGGGCCATCGGAAAAATGCCCATGCACCAGCTCTGGTCTGATCATCATCAGTAATCCCCAGATGCCGAATACGAGAATGGCAGCAAAGAGTGCGAATCTTCTGAGGGGGTCGGGCATGGTAAGGTCTCCTTTGGCAGTAGCTATATTTATGCTTGGCATCTTGCGGTGAAACTATAGGCAATACAAGCACTTATCATGCCGTCCGACTGGGGTTAATGGTGCTTTGTCGGGTCTTTGTTGATTTAAGTCATTAGTTTTGATGAAAAAAGGATGAGTGGCTGAATATTCCAGATAAGTTGTGTCGGGCAGCGATCAGGAAAGATTCCCGGAATACACCGGATCATGCCGCGCCGTTGCGCTTTGTTTTTGACGTAATCGGGCCGATTGTGCGAGGCTACCGCCTTTTCCAACGGGGCAGTCAGTGAAACTCACCGTCGAGCAATTCAGGCGCAGGGAACACAAGAGCATCACTTTGCTTGGCATGTCCGGCGTGGGCAAGACACGGCTGTCGTGCATCCTGCGCGAGGCGGACTGGTTTCACTATTCGGGCGACTATCGAATCGGCACCCGGTATCTGGATGAGCCGATTCTGGACAATATCAAGCGCCAGGCCATGCAGGTGCCGTTTCTGCGCGATTTACTGCGTTCCGATTCGATCTCCATCCACAACAATCTGACGATCGATCACCTCAAGCCGGTATCGAGTTTTCTCGGCAAGTTGGGCAACCCGGAGCTGGGTGGTTTGCCGCTGGCCGAATACAAGCATCGTCAGCGCCTTCACCTCAACGCTGAAATCGCAGCGATGAAAGATGTTCCCGCATTTATCGAGAAGGCGCAGTCGATCTACGGCTATGAAAATTTTATCAATGATGCCGGTGGCAGCGTCTGTGAGCTGGATGATCAGGCGGTTCTCGATGTGCTTGATCGGCATACGCTGATCGTCTATATCCAGGCGACGGCCGAGGATGAGCAGGTATTGATCGAGCGGGCAAAATCCGCGCCCAAGCCGTTGTTCTATCGCGAGCCATTTCTCGATGAGTTGCTCGATGATTACATGACGGAAAAAGCGTTGCAGTTTCCCTCCCAGATCGAACCTGATGATTTCGTGCGCTGGAGTTTTCCCCGGTTGTTCTATTCGCGTATTCCGCGTTACGAGGCCATCGCCAACAGCTATGGCTACACCGTCACCACCGATGAGATTGCCAAGGTCAATGACGCTCGAGATTTTGTCGAGCTGTTGGAGGACGCGATAGGGAGAGACACATGCCGATAGTTGCCAATTCCGATCTGCCAACGTTCGGCCGGCTGCGGCAGCAGGGGCATATCATCCTCACGCCCGAGCGGGCGGCGCATCAGGATATCCGCGGCCTGCATGTGGGGCTGCTGAACATGATGCCCGATGCAGCAATGGAAGCAACCGAACGCCAGTTCTTCCGCCTGCTGGGAGAGAGCAACCCGATTGCGCAGTTCTTTTTGCACCCGTTCACCATCGACGAGATACCCCGGGGTGAAAAGGCAGCAGCCCATGTCGCCAAATACTACCGCGCGTTCGAGGAGATCGCGGCAGAAGGGCTTGATGCGCTGATCATCACCGGCGCCAATGTTACGCAACCCAACCTGGCGCTGGAGCCATTCTGGGAACCGCTGACACGCATCATGGACTGGGCCGAGGAAAACGTCACCTCGACGCTCTACTCCTGCCTGGCCACCCATGCCGGGTTGCAGCATCGCTATGGTCAGAAACGCCGACGCTTGCCGACCAAGCGCTGGGGGGTGTTCGAGCATCGTGTGGTCGATCGTCGTCACCCGCTGGTCATGGACATCAACAGCCGTTTCGATGTGCCCCATTCACGTTTCAATCAGGTTGATCGCAGCATGTTCGATGCAGCGGGGCTGCGGGTGTTGATCGAAAGCGACAAGGCTGGTGTGCATCTGGCGGTCAGCCCCGACCTGCTGCGGACAGTCTATTTTCAAGGGCATCCGGAATACGACACCATCAGCCTGCTGAAGGAATACAAGCGTGAAGTGCTGCTGTATCTGCATGGTCAGCGTGACGACTATCCACCTTTCCCGGATCACTACTTCGATATCTATTGCCGATCGATCATGAATGACTATCGCGAGGTTGCAGAGCGGGCGATGGCAATGGGCAAGGCGCTACCCGAATTCCCGGAGAAGTTGATCATCGATCGCCTCGACAATACCTGGCACGATACCGGCGAGGCCATCGTCGGCAATTGGATGGGGCTGGTCTATCAGGTGACGAACGCCGATCGGCGCGTCTCCTTCATGGATGGTATCGACCCCAACGATCCGCTGGGGTTACTGGCTGCGGAGCGCGAAGCCTCGCGGTAACACGCGCCTCGCCCCGGTCAGCGAGCGGCGCCAGTAGCGATCGTTGAGACGGCTACGGGTCACCCCCGCCGACGTCGATGCATGAATAAACTGGTTGTCGCCCATGTAGATTCCCACATGGCGGTTGCCACGCGCGGGCCGGAAAAACAGTAGATCACCCGGTCGTAACCAGCGGCTGTGAATGCCTTGCCCTACGCGCTGCTGCTCCCGGGTCGTGCGTGGCAGCCGAATGTCGAATGCCTCCTGATAGGCCTGCCGGACAAATGCCGAACAATCCATTCCCCGCCGATCGCTGCCACCCAAACGGTAAGGCGTACCTTTCCAGTGTGCGAAAGCCTGTGTCAGTCGCTGTGCCACTTCATTGGGCTGGTGAACGGCACGCTCAGGTGGCATCACGGCTTGTGAGGCGCAACCCGCGAGTCCGATGCTGATGACCAGCAACGCGATTCCTCTCATCCTGATCATAATGGCCTCTCGCTACCATCCGGCCTCAGCAGGTCAGGCTTGCCACTGCGCCGGCGTATCCAGTTGATCGACTTATAAACCGAATCCTTGCTGATAAGCCAGCGTTCAAAACGGTACTTGCCGGGAAAGTTGATCAACAGCACCCCAATCAGCATCGTCAGCAAACCCTGCCCCGGCAGCACCAGCATGGCCAGGCCGATGACAAAGCAAAAGATGCCGAACAGGTTCTTGATCACGAGAATGGTGATGTAGATAGCCGGGTGATAGGCGCGCAGGCGGCTCTCGTGCCGCTTCACGTCGATAAAGTAGTCATCCGGGATCTTCGTGATCAGCCAGGGAATGACCAAGATCGTACCAACCAACGTCAGCACGGACAGCCCCGCCAAGTGGTAACCCCAGTCCTGCAGAAAAGGGAGGATTTGTGCCGTTACCTGCATTGTCACATTATGCGTTTTATCGGCTGCCGACAGTAGCACATAGCGGCTAGCGGGCGAATTAACCAGCGCTGATCTGAGCTGTTATGCGTCCATTTTCCTGCCGACCGAATGGCTGCCCTCAATGCTGGCACAGAGCCGTCGTATCATCTGATCGATTTCATGCTCGGATACCGTCAGCGCAGGCATGAAGCGCAGCGTGTCCGGTCGTGGTGCATTGAGTAAAAGCCCTTGCTTGAATGCCTTGGCAGCGATGTTGGGTGCGCTGATTTGCCCCGTGTCCAGTGCCAGTAGCAAGCCTTTGCCACGGACTTTGCCAAGCTGGAATGCTTGCGAAATCTCGCCCAGTCGATCGCTCAGGTAGGCTGACTTACGCTGTACAGAATCGAGAAAACCTGGCTGTAGCAGCGTGTCGATAACAGCCTGGCCGGCAGCGCACACCAGCGGGTTGCCGTTGAAGGTACCTCCCTGATCTCCCGGCTCGAAACAGCTGAACCGTTTCTTTGTCAGCAAGGCGGCAAGCGGTACGCCGCCACCGATCCCTTTGCCGAGCGTCATGATGTCGGGTTCGATGCCAAACTGCTCGTAGGCAAACAGCGTGCCGGTACGCCCCATGCCGGTTTGTACCTCGTCAACAATCAGCAGCAGCCCATGCTTGCGAGCGAGCCGGGAAAGCTCGTGCAGGAACTCAGCCGTCGCAGGAATCACGCCTGCCTCGCCCTGGATGAGTTCGAGCATGATGGCAAGGCTATCGTTGTCGACTGCCGCTTCCACCGCGCTGATATCGTTGTAAGGCACCTTGATAAAGCCGGAAACCACCGGTGGAAACAGTTCATCCCAGCCTGGCTTGCCAGTTGCGGCCATGGTGGCGAGTGTTCTGCCATGGAAGCCATGCTCGAAGGTGATGATCTTGTATGCACCCTCTCGATTGATGGCACCCCATTTGCGTGCCAGTTTGATTGCGCCTTCGTTAGCTTCGGCACCGCTGTTGGTGAAAAATACTTCGTCGAAAACACTGTTGGCGGTGAGCTGCTGTGCCAGGCCGATCATTGCCTTGTTATAGAAAGCTGGGCTGGGGTTGAGCAGCGACTCGGCCTGTTTCTGTAGTGCGCTGACGACAGCCGGGTGGCAATGCCCGAGCGAATTGACGGCCCAGCCCTGGATAAAGTCGAGCCACAACGTACCCTGTTCATCCTCGAGCCACGAGCCTTTTCCTGAAACGAAGATGGTACTCGGGCGATCTATAATCGGCATGATGTAGGGGTGGAGGTCGCTCATGCGCTTTTCTCCTTTGTCAGACTCACCAGCAGGACGCCCGAAAGCACCATCGCTGCACCCGCCAGTTGGCCGAGGCTCAAGGTTTCGCCGAGAACCGCCCAGGCCATCAGCAGTGTTGCAACTGGCCCGGCGGCACTGATGATCGAGGTGCGCGCCGCACCAATGCGCTGTATGCCGGCATTCATCAGGAACGCTGGAATGACGGTGGAAACCAATGCCAGCATCACACCCAGAAACAGGATCGAACCAGAAACCTGGAGTTGAGTCAGCGGCTTGCTAAGGCTGAAATGCAGCAGCGTCGCAAGACAGGCAATCGACATGGACAAGGCGGTAAAGCGTCTCGACCCCAGACGAGGGATCAGATGACCGCTGCCGGTCATGAATACGGCGAACACCACGGCGCTGCCGAAAACCAGTAGTGACCCCAGCTGGAGGTTGCTGGACTGGGTGATGACAGCATCGCTGGCAAAGACGAACGCAATGCCCGCATAGCTGAGTGCCAGTGCTGCCAGTTGCGCTACGGCAATCCGGCGTCGATACAGCACTGCGGTGAGCAAGACGACGATGGTGGGATAAAGAAAAAGGATCAGGCGCTCAAGCCCAGCCGAGATCAGTTCAAGCCCGCTGAAATCGAGGAAGCTGGCGAGGTAGTATCCCAGAATGCCGAGTACGACAATCCCCAGCCGATCGGAGGCGGTAAGCGGGGTTGGTCGAGCCGATGAGCGCCACATTGCAGCGACCAGAAAGAAAGGCAGTGCAAACAGCATGCGCAAGGTCATCAGGGTGATGGCATCGACGGCGGCACTGTCGCTGTAGGCAAGCTTGATGAGAATCGACTTCGAGGAAAAACCCATGGCCGCCAGCACGATCAAGGTGCTGCCGATGATCATCGAGCGTCTGTTGTTCTGTTTGCCGGGTATATCCATGGTGGTTGCTCCAGGAGGAGGGCAACCACGAATTCAGCGGCGAAAAGTCAAGAAGTCTACGGCAGTCGCAGCGGAATTCGCGGCTGCCGGGAAAATCAGATCAGAATGATTACGATTGGCAGCTCGGCGCAGGCAGTAGCCAGCGGCGTCGCAGCCAGAGTGTGCTGGTGGAAAAAATGGCGGTGTCGAATATCATGTCCGCAAGGCTATAAGCGGATTATGAACCTGTCAAGCACAGACAGCACAGGCATGCAGACTGGGTGGCAATCAATGTAGGCCGTTCTCCATGCTGCAATTCAGGACCCCAATGGCAATACTCGACCAATCACATTTTCAGTCGTCGATCAGGTAAATAACAATTCTATTTTTGTGTTAGCCATCATGCACAACAGCAGAAAACCAGGTTATTGGGAAGGCCGCACATAACAAGGCACTTCAACACGGACAGGCCTCCGCGCTGCTTGTTTTGTGGTAACTACTCAGCTTACCCCCTTATTTGCGCCAACTCTGCGTTGGAAGTGCTCATTTACACTTGTAAACTGCGCGCTTCCGCCTCGATTTGACGCAAAACGGGGGCAATCTGAGCAGTTACGAGACTGTGCTGAGTAGTTACGTTTTGTGTTGTCATTCCGCTGCGCTGCATTATCGCACAAAACAATCAACGCTCCGGCCTGCCGGTTAAGTGCGACATTAGGCTTTCGGAAAGGAGTGTTCACCGAACCAGCGAGAAAGGTCCTTCTCGGTTAATTTGCCAGCAGCCAGATCTTTAATTACAACAACGGCATCCGGTTCCGGGGAAGCTAGAACGTAGCCATTTATTTCCAAAAATATCGCCGCAATGGTTAAAGCAATCCGTTTGTTGCCATCAACAAAGGGGTGATTGCTCGCTAATCCATAGCAATATGAAGCAGCGAGGTCAAAAATTGAAGAGTCAACGGCATATTCAAAACGTTGCCGAGGACGATTTAGTGCAGATTCAAGCAGGGTGTGATCACGTATTCCGGGTGCACCCCCATGTTCAGCCAGCAGCATCTGATGAACGGCAGCTACTACCTCTGTCAATACCCAGTCTGGTTCCTTCATTTTGCAAGTTCGTGGAGGGCGTTTCGGTATTTCTTCATGACTTTCTCAGCTGCTTGCATCTGCTTCTCAAAATCGTGCTGGTAGGGGGTAAGGGTCAGGCCCTCTGGCCCCTCAACCAAATACAAGACATCACCCTTTTCTGCCCTGAGCTTCGTAAGCGCTTCTTTTGGCAACACAATCCCCATGGAATTACCGATCGAAGTGACTTTTACTTTCAACATGGTAGTATGCCCCGATAGAGTTATAACATAAGTTATTACGCAGTATAGTCATGCCTAACGAATAGCGTCAACTCGGACTGGCGAGACACGGGTCACGAGAGACGGGTCAGGCTTGCGTTATTGCATAGGTAGTTCTTCTGATCCTCCAAATTCATCAGTAAGGAGGGCGCTTGCCCTGCAAGATCGAAGCCCGCCGTTTTTCAGTTGTACTGTTCCCAATGCCGGTTGGTTAATAGAAGTCACTTGCCAAGCTGAAGATGCGTGGTTTTGGCCGGCATGATGTCGGCGGTCCCAGGGTGGGCGTTGTAGTGGGTAGATGTTTGCAAACCCAGAAAGGTGTCAGGTCTTGTTCGAAAGCAGAGGCGGCATCAGCTACTTCCGACGGTACGCGCGGTCCCGACGGTGCTTCACTGGGCGGTATGGTATGAGTGGCTGAGGGCCGGTTGCAGGGAGTTTGGCTCTGTGGGGAAGGTTCAGTCTTGTGTATAAACAAGCCTGACTCGGGGGTGAGGGCGGCCTTGAAGTGGTATTCCGGCGCTCGCGCCACATGCTGTTACCGGGTATCTGCTGGTGCTGCTACCCGATCGGCGTTGCTGGTAGGCGGCTGTGGTTCTTCTTTTGCCGTCCGCGGTCTAGGGTTCGACGTGTTGGGCGCAGCGGTGTTGTCGCTGTCGAGCAGTAGCAGTTTGGCGATTCGTCGATAGAGTGAATGGATGTGCTTGAAGGCTTCAATGACGTTGTTTTCGAGGCGGTAGGTCTCCATGTGGCGTGGTGTGTCGATGGTGACGCGCTTGGCAAGGTGCTGGCGAGTCTGTTCGATCAGCTGGTTGAAGGCGGGCTTGGAGTCGTTCACGGTTTTGGCCTTGTCGATATCGTTGTCGGTCAGTGCCTCGATGGTGAGTCTGCCGGTAATCAACAGTGCATCGTGCAGCATCTTCAGGTGGTTGAAGGTTTCCGGGCTGATATGCAGGTCTTTTTTCAGGCGCTGCTTGCTGGCTTCGGTAATACTGGTTTCGACGACGTCGCCAATGTTTTCCAGGTAGTTTGCCGCACCGATGTAGCGGTAGAGCTGCCGGGGTTGGGGGTCGATCAGGTTTTGCTGTGAGAGCTTGCCAAGAAAACGAACAATGGCGTCGTGCAGGGCGTCGACGTCGTCATCACGCTGTTGCAGTGATCGGATTCTTTCGTGTGTTCCCATGGCAATCGCTGGCAGACTGTCGCGAACCATGTCCAGCGTGAACGCCCCCAGTCGTTGCAGTTCCAGCCGGGTGCGATCCAGCGCCGCCGTGGGTTCGTCGAGATAGTAGTCGTCGATGTACTGCGGGGTTGCTGCCACTATTTCGGTGACCGGTTTGATTGGAATCAGCCAGCTGACGATTCTGGCCAGCGTGCCGGTGAAGCCGATGAAGAGCAGCAGGTTGGCGACATTGAACAGCGTGTGGGCATTGGCAATCTGGCGGGGTGCTGCGCCGATCATGTCCTGGCCGGTTGTCAAGCTGCGCACGAGATGAGCAAGATCGGGAATGAACCACACCCAGATCAGCACCCCGAGTACATTGAACAGCACATGCACCACAGCGGCCTGAATCGCCTCGCGTGGCTTGCCGATGGCGGACAGCACGGCAGTGACGCAGGTGCCGATGTTCGCCCCCATGATCAGCGCGATGCCGGTTTCCAGCGAAATGAATCCCTGGCTGGCGAGGATGATCACGATGCCGGTGGTTGCCGATGAGCTTTGTACCAGCGCGGTGAAGCCGGCACCGATGAGGATGCCCGCCAGTGGGTGTTCGATGTTGCCCATCAGATCGATGAAAGGCTGGTAGTCGCGCAGTGGTTCGGTGGCGTGGGACATCAGGTTCATGCCGAGAAACAACAGGCCAAGACCGAGCAGCATGGTGGCCAGCTGTTTGATGCGGTGGTTTTTCGCCAATAGTTCGGTAAAGAAGCCGATCGCGACCATGGCCAGCGCCGCGTTGGTCACCTTGAAGGCGATAATCTGAGCGGTAATGGTGGTGCCGACATTGGCGCCGAGGATAATGCCGATCGACTGGTTCAGCGTCATCAGTCCCGCGGTGATGAAGCTGACGACGAGCACGGTCGTCACCGATGAGGACTGAATGATGGCTGTCACGGTGATCCCGGCAAGGGTGGCGGTAAAGCGATTGCGTGTCATCGCGCCGAGCAGCTGTTTCATGCGCCGCCCGGCCACCAGTTTGAGCGCTTCGGTCATGACGCGCATGCCATAGAGGAAGATTGCCAGCCCGCCGATCAACGAAATCGTGACCTCGACGAAATCGATATCGGGTAGGGCAGGCGTCACGCAGAATCCCCATGAGGGCGTTGTTCGTCATCGCGTGATTCGATGCGGATGCTAAGCGGGCTGCTCGTATCCAGGTGAACATCGGTCTGTGGAAAGGCGATGACGATACCCGCCTCTTCGAACTTGCGGTTGATGATCTCGTTGACCTCGCTGCGGGTCATGGTGCGAAATTCCATCGAATCGAGATAGCAGCGCATGCGCAGCACCAATGCGCTGTCGCCAAATTGTTCGAAGGTGATCAGTGGTGCAGGGTCGTCGAGTATGCGCGGGTGTTCATCGGCCGCTTCATGCAATAGCTTCAAGGCCAATGAAACATCTGATCCATAGGCGATGCCGACATCGATAGTGATGCGGTTGATCGGATCGGTCAGCGTCCAGTTCAGCAGCCGCCCGGTGACGAATTCCTTGTTGGGCACCAGCAGCTCCTGGCGTTCCCAGTCGCGGATCGTGGTGGCGCGAATGCGGATGCGCGTTACTGTGCCGGTAGTGTTGCCGATGGTGACGACATCACCGACGCGGATGGGGCGCTCAAACAGCAGAATAATGCCGCTGACGAAGTTGGCGACGATCTCCTGCAAGCCAAAACCCAGGCCGACACTCAATGCGGCAACCAGCCACTGAATGCTCGACCACTGTGTGCCAAGGATCGAAAACGCGGCGATAATGCCGATGGCGACAATGAAATACTGTGACAGTGTGGTGATGGCGTAACGCGCGCCCGCATCGATGGGCAGGCGTTGCAGTAACAGGATTTCAAGCAGGCCCGGAATGTTCTTGGCCGCCAGTATCGTGACCATCGTAACGAGAGCGCCAACCCCCACATCGGCCAGCGTCACCGGCACCTCGGTGGAGATGCCATCGACCAGCTCGGTGGTCGTGAACGGCAGCTTGACGCTGTCGAGGAACTTCAGCGCGGGTAACAGGTCGGACCAGATCCACCAGAAACCGATAATGCCGGTGAGCATCAGCATGGCGCTGATGATGTGCTGTGCCTGGCTGCTGACTTGCTCGTAGAATTCGACTGAATCCTGTTCTTCCAGCAGTGCCAGCTCCGATTCGCAGCTGTCATCGCATTCGCCGCTGCGTTGCTTGCGCTGTTCGTCGCGCCGCTTGATGGCTTCTTGCCAGGCGATACGCCGCTTTTCCATGAAAATCCAGCGCAGGAACAGGTCTTTGGCCAGTAGCAATCCCGTCAGCAGCCAGATGCTGTAGAGCAGCCTTTGGGTCAACAGCCCAGCGGTGTAGTGGTAACCCAGAATCGACAGTGTGGCGAGGCTCAGTGGCGTCAGCATCAGAATCGGAAACCACAGGAACCGTGTCTGGGTCAGCCAGTTACGCGGACGCTTGAGTTGCAGGTAGGTGGTGATGGGACTGGCAGCGTTCAACATGCGCCAGGTAAAGACCACCAGCGCCAGCATCATCGCCACCAGGGCCGGGCGGCCAATGGCGGGAATCAGTGGGGTGAACTCCACCGCGAGGGTGAATGCCACCAGAAAGGAGAGTGGCGCGGTGGCCCATTTCAGCCAGCGCAGTTCTTTCCATAGCTGCCGCCGAATATTGTTCGGCCAGCGAAAATGGCGGTGGGCAAGGCCATCGGGGCGGCAGAGTTGGCGCAGGAATGTCACGGTGAACAGTACCGTCGCCATGGTGTAGAGCCCCTCACTAAGCGCAGTGGTGTAAGCCTCTTGTGATGGGATCTTGCCGAGCCACCAGCCGGAAAAACCCAGCAGCAGCGGCCAGCCAGCGCTGTGCAATGTCGTGTACCACAGTGCCAGCAAGGTATGGTGGTAGCGGTTTTTCTGCAGCCGTGATGTTTCGCGCCCTATCTCGCTGATGCGATGCGCCGTTACTGGTTGCAGCATCAGCACCAACATGCTCAACAGTAGCCCAGCCACTGCGAGAAATGGGCGTTGGTGAAAACCGTTCTCAATATCGCGCAGGCTGTTTTTCAGGCGTGTGGGAGACAGCATTGCCTTGGCTGAGCCGAGCTTCTCTTCCAGATGCTTGAAATTGACCGGGGTGGTGTTGCGCATCCAGAACAGTTTGCCGCGAATGAACGCCTCGAAGCGGCTGCTGATGCGGTTGTAGTTGGATTCTTCCGCCGCCAGTTCCAGCAGGCGGCTGGAATACTGCTGATAGACATCGGCCAGCGAGGCCAGCAGGTCTTTCTGCATTGCCAGCATGTTGCGGATCTTGCTGTGCAAGGCGCTGCGCCGACCGGGGTCTGCGACCAGCTGCGGCGGCAGGGCTTGCAGCATCGTGTTTGCCATGGTGTCGAGGTCACGCAGTTGTTCACGTTGCTCGTCGATGTCGATTTGACGGTCGGTCAGTGCATTGAGCAGCTCACGGTTGTTCTCCGTCTGGCCGCTACGGCGGATCGAGCGCACCTGTTCCAGGCGCTTGCGCAGCATTCTGCCAATGGCGTCTGTCGCACCAAAGACATCAAGGCGTGTCTGCACCGACTTCTCGCTGGCTTCGAGGTCTGCGATGTCGCGTCTGAGTTGCTGCAACGCCTGCAGGTTGCTGGCGTTCTCCCCCAGCATCCGGTTCAGCTCCTCGCTCAACGCGATATTGGCTTCGGCGAGCTGGCGCAGCGGTTCCGGCGCTTCACCCAGCTCTTCAAGTGTCTGTCGTGCCTGCGCCACGACCTCGGTTCCCTGTGACTGTCGGAGCGTCTCGACATGTTGGCTGAGCGCGGCAATGCGGTGTTCCAGTTGTTGCACCTGGCGGCGTGCCAGTTCCAGCCGGTTTTTTCGCAGTGCCGTCAGCAGTTTCTCGCCAGCGAGCTGCCGTTCATGGAGTTTCAGCCCGGCCTGACGATGTGCCTCTTGTAGTGTCAATGCTGCCAGGCGTGCCGCCGCCAGCTCGTCGTCACCGCTTTTCTCCAGGTTGTCGATCTCGTCGTGGAGCTTTTCGATGCGACTGTTGTCTTCATCGATCAGGTTGCGCAGCTGGCGCCGCTGCGTTTCCCATTCGTTCAGCGCGTGTTCCGCTTCCGTCATCTTGTCGCGCAGGTTGTTGAGACGGATGGCTTCCTGCTGTGCCAGTTGTTCCAGGCTTTCCAGCGAGGCGTGCTTTGGGAGGTCTTGCAGCGGGTCAGTGGGTGCCGGTTTGGCAAGTTGGTTTTTGATTCGCTCTACTTCGGTTGGAGCGCTGCTCAGGGTTTGTTGCAGTTTATCCAGTTCGGCTTCGAGCGTTTTGGTGTCCTGTAGCGCATCGAGCGCCTGTTGCCAGGTGTCGATCAGTTGCTTTCGGGTCGTGTCGTTCAGTGCCGTGTTGTTCTTTGCGGCATCGATGCGAGCGTTGATCTCCTCGCTATCGGGTGTTTTCGCGGCAAATACCTGCCCGGCTGTCAGTGTCAGCACAAGGCAGAGAAGTAGCGCCACAATCCCGTGGTGGTGGCGACCTGTAGGTACGGCGCTGTGGTGCGTTAGAGGGGCTGAATCAGTGGCGCGGGGGCTGAGGGTCATGTGCTGATCATATTTCATGGGTCATCAAAAGTTTAGTGACCTTCCATTCATCTGCGCGTGAACGGTCAAAATTGTGGATTCGTGCAAGAAAGGCAGAGTAAAATCGCCCGCTACGCTCCGATCGGGCTGGCATCGTTTGGCAGGGGAGCAAACCGTTTTCAGGAGGATGTTTTCCATCGTCGGGCCAATTCCCAGAACTTGTCGCAATGTGGCAATGGATCTGCTGGCGCGTCGCGAGCACTCTCGGCGTGAGTTGCAGACGAAGCTTGCGCAGCGGGATTTTCCGGCCGAAGAGATTACGGTGGCCCTCGATCGGCTTGAGGAGGATGGGTTGCTGAGTGACCAGCGTTTTGCCGAAGCCTATGCGCGGCAACGGGTTGGCAAGGGCTATGGCCCGCTGCGCATACGTCAGGAGTTGCGGCAGCGGGGCGTCGATGACAGCTTGATCGCGGAGACAATGGCGCCATGGTCGGGGCAGTGGCTTGAGGTGGCGGCTGCGCAGCACGACAAGCACTTCGGCCAGCAGCCACAGGATCAGCGCGAGCGGGCGCGGCAGAGTCGCTACTTGCAGAATCGTGGCTTCGATTTCGATGTGATCAGAGAAGTTATTTCGGACTAAATTTATGAAAAGCAGTGCACAGATCAGACGCGCATTTCTCGACTATTTCGTCGAGCGGGGCCATACCGAGGTGCCGTCCAGTTCGCTGGTGCCGGCCAATGACCCGACGCTGTTGTTTACCAACGCCGGCATGGTCCAGTTCAAGGACACGTTTCTGGGGCTGGAAGAGCGTCCGTACAAGCGTGCCTGCTCATCTCAGCGCTGCGTTCGCGCCGGCGGCAAGCACAATGATCTGGAAAACGTTGGTTATACCGCACGTCACCACACTTTCTTCGAAATGCTGGGCAACTTCAGCTTCGGTGACTATTTCAAGGAAGATGCGATTCGCTATGCCTGGGAATTTCTCACCGAGGTCTGTGCCTTGGCGCCGGAAAAGCTGTGGGTGACGGTGTATGAGGACGACGATGAGGCGGCGGATATCTGGCTGCAACAGATCGGCGTCGACCCCGAGCGTTTCACGCGCATTGGTGACAAGCCCGGCGGCAAGCGCTACGAAAGCGACAACTTCTGGAGCATGGGCGATACCGGCCCCTGCGGTCCCTGCACCGAGATCTTCTACGATCATGGCGCCGAGATTCCGGGTGGCCCGCCCGGTTCGCCCGATGAAGATGGCGACCGCTATATCGAGATCTGGAATCTCGTTTTTATGCAATACAACCGGGACAAGGATGGCAAGCTGACGCCACTGCCCAAGCCCTCGGTCGATACCGGCATGGGGCTGGAGCGGCTGGTGGCGGTGTTGCAGGGTGTGCACAGCAATTACGAGATCGATCTGTTTCAGGCGCTGATCAAGGCGGCTGCCGAGGTGACCGGGGCGACTGATCTGACGCATGCCTCGTTGAAGGTCATCGCCGACCACATTCGTTCTTGCAGCTTTCTGATTGTCGATGGCGTGTTGCCGTCGAACGAAGGGCGCGGTTACGTGCTGCGCCGGATCATCCGCCGCGCCATTCGTCATGGCCACAAGCTGGGTTGCGACGATCTGTTCTTTTACAAGCTGGTGCCCGTGCTGGTCGAGCAGATGGGTGAGGCCTACCCGGAACTCACCAAGGCGGCCGATCGCGTTGCCGAAGTGCTGAAGCAGGAAGAGCAGCGCTTCCAGGAAACGCTGCACAAGGGCATGGGGCTATTGCAAGAGGCCATTGCCAAGGCATCGGATGGCGTGCTCAATGGCGATACAGCGTTCAAGCTCTATGATACCTATGGGTTTCCGGTGGATCTGACTTCCGATGTGGCCCGCGAACATGGTCTCACGGTGGACATGGCGGCCTACGACAAGGCAATGGCCGCGCAGCGTGATCGGGCCCGGGCGGCCAGTAGTTTCGATGTCGATGATCATAGCGCGGCCATTGTTTCGCTGGGGCTGGGTACCGAATTCACTGGCTACGACCACTTGCGCGAGCAGTCGAAGGTGCAGGCGCTGGTGGCTGGCGGCAAGCCGGTCGATACCCTCGCCGAGGGAGACGAAGCTGTGATATTGCTGGCGACGACCCCGTTCTATGCTGAGTCTGGCGGACAGGTGGGCGATCAGGGTGAGATCCGCACCGCCGATGGCGCTGTGTTCAGCGTGACCGACACCAAGAAACAGGGCGATGCCTTTGCGCATATCGGCAAGGTGGTCAGCGGTGCTTTCAGGGTAGGGGATGAGGTCACTGCCGAGGTGGATGCGGCGCGGCGCCGGGCCATCGTGCTGAACCACTCCGCCACCCATCTGATGCATGCGGCGTTGCGCAGTGTGCTCGGTGAGCATGTGCAGCAGAAGGGCTCGCTGGTGACGCCTGAGCGGCTGCGCTTCGATTTTTCCCAGCCCGAGCCGGTCACCCCCGAGCAACTGCGCGAGGTGGAGCGGCTGGTGAATGAGGAGATCCGCCGGAACCAGGCGGCTCAGGTCGAGGAGATGTCGATGGATGAGGCGCTGGAGGCGGGTGCCATGGCGCTGTTTGGTGAAAAGTATGGCGATCAGGTGCGGGTCGTGAATATTGGCTTTTCCACCGAGCTGTGTGGCGGCACACACGTCGAGCGCGCCGGCGATATCGGCATGTTCAAGATCGTGTCGGAATCCGGTATTGCGGCAGGGGTGCGGCGCATCGAAGCCGTGACCGGGGCCGAGGCCTTGAGGCTGATCGAGGAACAGGAGGCGCGTCTGGCCCAGATTGCCTCGATGCTGAAATCCGATCCGGCTTCGGTGGACAAGCGGGTGGCACAACTGGTCGAGCGCGAGCGATCGCTGGAGCGCGAAGTCGCCGCGCTGAAAAGCAAGATGGCTAGCCAGGCTGGTAGCAGTCTTGTTGACACGGCGCAGGAAATCCACGGTATCAAGGTGCTGGCGGCCAGTCTCGATGGCACCGATCCGAAGTCCCTGCGGGAAATGGCTGACAAACTCAAAAACCAGCTTGGCAAGGCCGTTGTCGTGCTGGCGGCCGTCAATGACGGCAAGGTCAGCCTCGTTGCCGGTGTGACCAAGGCTGAAACGGACAAACTGAAGGCAGGTGAGCTGGTCAATGTCGTGGCATCTCAGGTTGGTGGCAAGGGTGGTGGCAGGCCGGATATGGCAATGGCCGGGGGCAACGACCCTGCGGGCTTGCAGCAAGCGCTCGAGGCCGTTCCGGCCTGGGTAGAAGAGAAACTGGCAGGGTAGGCACGTGGCACTGATCGTACAAAAATATGGCGGCACCTCGGTGGGTACGGTAGAACGCATCCAGGCGGTGGCCGACAAGCTCATCAAAACGAGGGATGCAGGCAACGAGGTGGTTGTCGTGGTCTCGGCAATGAGCGGCGAAACCAACCGGCTGCTGGGGCTGGCGCGAGAGATCACCGCCCACCCGGAAGGGCGCGAGCTCGATGTGCTGCTCTCCACCGGCGAGCAGGTGACCATCGCGCTGTTGTCGATGGCGCTGGCGGAAAAAGGCGCCGAAGCGCGCTCTTATACCGGGGCGCAGGTACGCATCACTACCGATGAAGCGCACAACAAGGCGCGGATCAAGAAAATCGACCATCGCTGCATTTGCGACGATCTGAAGCAGGGCCGCATCGTTGTAGTGGCGGGTTTTCAGGGCGTTTCTGAAAATGGTCATATCACCACGCTCGGGCGAGGTGGCTCCGACACCACGGCCGTGGCGCTGGCAGCAGCACTGAAAGCGGATGAATGCCAGATCTATACCGATGTCGATGGCGTATATACCACCGACCCGCGGGTGGTGCCCAGTGCCAGAAGGCTTGAGACCATCACCTTCGAGGAAATGCTGGAAATGGCCAGCCTGGGTTCGAAGGTCCTGCAGATTCGCGCGGTCGAATTCGCTGGTAAATACAATGTCCCGCTGCGTGTGCTGTCGAGTTTCGAAGATGGCCCGGGCACGTTAATCACAACAGAGGAACAGCAAGTGGAACAGGCGCTGATATCAGGCATCGCATTCAATCGCGACGAAGCGCAACTGACGATAACCGGAGTGCCCGATACGCCGGGTGTCGCCTATCAGATTCTTGGTCCGGTGTCGGATGCCAATATCGAAGTCGACATGATCGTGCAGAACATCGGCAGTGATGGCACCACCGACTTCACCTTTACCGTCAACCGTACGGACTACGACAAGGCGTTAAAAATCCTGCAAAAAGTTGCCAAAGAGCTTGGCGCACGGGCCTGTTCGGGTAACAATGAAATCGTCAAGATCTCCCTGGTGGGTGTCGGCATGCGTTCACATGCCGGCATCGCTGCGAAGATGTTTAAGGTACTGGCCGCAGAGGGGATCAACCTGCTGATGATCTCCACATCGGAAATCAAGGTTTCTGTTCTGGTGGAAGAAAAGTATCTTGAGCTGGGTGTACGGGTGCTGCATTCAGCCTTCGGGCTGGAAAATGAGACAGCCGCCTGAATAATCCCGCTGCAGACGGATATGCATGTGAGGTCAAACCGATTCGAAGGTAAATCGACTCGACACTCGAATCATATCCATGGATAGTGCGCTCGTCAGCCACCTATTAAACATATAAGGCTGATGACAATCATAACTTAGGAAAACAGGAGTGAGTCATGTTGATACTAACGCGCCGCGTTGGAGAGACACTGATGATTGGTGACGACGTCGCCATTACAGTGTTGGGTGTAAAGGGCAACCAGGTAAGGGTAGGAATCAATGCCCCCAAGGAAGTCCCCGTCCATCGAGAAGAGATCTATCTTCGTATCAAGAATGAAGAGGAGAACGCGGCCAGTTCCGGCGAAAGCTGAAATGGTTCCTATCGGTATTGATCGATGGCAGCAGGTAATCGATCAATGTCGGTAAACTGCCAATTCTGACTCTTTACGTGGGCGCACCAGGAATGTATCCTGTGCGCCCTGTTGTTTCTGGAGAGCTGGCCGAGTGGCTGAAGGCGCACCCCTGCTAAGGGTGTATACGTTGACGCGTATCGAGGGTTCGAATCCCTCGCTCTCCGCCATTATTCAGAGCGGTTCAGCTCAAATTTCCCCCGTTATAAGACAGAGTGCCTTGGTTTGACACGAGGGATTTGAACCCGACCAGAGGGTTCGACAAAACGGCAGGACAGCCGTTTTGGACGCGCAGCGCCCCGCAGGGGTGAGCGTCAGGAAGGCGCGAGTCCATCCCTCGCTCTCCGCCATTATTCAGAGCGATTCAGCTCAAACTTCCCCCGTTACAAGACAGAGTGCCTTGGTTTGACACGAGGGATTTGAACCCGACCAGAGGGTTCGACAAAACGGCAGGATAGCCGTTTTGGACGCGCAGCGCCCCGCAGGGGTGAGCGTCAGGAAGACGAGAATCCATCCCTCGCTCTCCGCCATTATTCAGAGTGATTCAGCTCGAGTCTTGGCCCCGTAGTGTCTTCGTCCATCATTTCAGCCATCATGCTGCAACTGACCATTGCCGCCTGTCGGGGTATTGCGTTACCCGTCGGGGTTCGTGGTTGGTAACACCTTGACAGTTGGAAATCGCCCGGAGCAGATGTTCCTGCAGAACGTCGCCAGAAAACACTTTTAATCTCGTCGAGATTAGTAGATAATCCCGTCCTCGATTTCGGGGGTCTCCCCAATCGATCTCAAAAAGGGCGCCCGTAGCTCAGCTGGATAGAGTACCTGGCTACGAACCAGGTGGTCGGAGGTTCGAATCCTTCCGGGCGCGCCATTTTTACTTCTACCTCTTGCTGCTTCAAAATCACCCCAGTTGTCGACTGCTTTAACGATGTCAGTGTGGGATTGCTGCGTATGCTATCTCCCTACATCACGTTGGTGAGCTCCGTTGTGTGCTAACCCGAGTTCACTACTGCGTACTGGCAATCTCTTTCCACAACCTGTCCAACCGTTTTGGCGAGACTTTCTGCTGGGTGCCCAGTTGCTGGGCGAACAGTGATACGCGCAGTTCTTCGAGCAGCCAGCGATATTCGAGCAGGGTGGGGTTGGCGGCGATTTGTGTTGGCGGGATGTTGTCGATGTGGGCGATAAGTGGCGCGATTTCGACGCGGCGGAGGCGGTCTTTGTCGGGCTGCTGACGCAGTTTCTCCAGGCGAATCTGGATGGCTTGGAGGTAGCGCGGGATTTCATTGAAATAGCGTTGCGGTGTTTCTGTGATGAAGCCGGGGTGGATCATGGCGTCGAGTTGGCTGCGGATTTCGCCGCAGGCTTCGATCAGTGACAGCGGCAGATTGCCCTTGATGGTTTTGTTGATGTCGATGACTTTCGGCAGGATCTGGCTCAAGGTCTCGGCGATGCGGTTGGCTTCGCCGACAAACGCGCCATGGTGCTGGTCGAACAGGGCGTTGAATTCGTTGGCGCTGCGGGGCAGTTGCTCGTTGGTGTCCAGGAAGGTATGTGCGATGGCCGCGTCGTAGATATCGTCTTTCAGTACCTGACAGCTGCCGATAGTGGAAAATTGCAGGCACAGCCGCGCGATATCCGGAAGGTTTTTGTCGAGGTAGCGCAGTTCCTGCTTCAGGCGGTAGCGGATGAGTCGCCGGATGCCGGCGGGCATGGCGCTGCGGGCTTCTGCTTCGGTGTCGAACAGTGTTAGCGAGACGCCGTCTTTTTCGACGCTCAGGGCCGGGTAGCGGCGGATACTGTAGCCCGCCTCCTTCTGTTCGACGAAGTCGGGCAGTTCGCCAAAGTCCCAGTCGCGGAGCTGCTGTTTTTCGAACTGCTGCTGCGCCTTTTTCGGCTTCTGTTTTTTGACCTGCTCACCCAGCTGCTCCCGCAGTGCCTGCAGGTCGCGGCTGCTCTTGATCGGGCGTGAGCGCTGATCGAGCACAACGAAGCGCATCTTCAGGTGTTTTGGCAGCGTGTCGTTCCAGTCGTTCTTGCCGATCTCCACGCCGGTCATGCGTTTTAGCGTGGCGGCGAGTGTTTCCTTCAAATCGCCCTGGTAGATCGTCATGGCCTGTACCGCAGCGCGGGCAAAGTCCGGTGCCGGTACGAAATTCTTGCGCAGGGATTTGGGCAGTCCGCGAATCATCGCCAGCACCTTCTCTTCCAATAACCCCGGCACCAGCCATTCGCAGCGTTTGGCGTCGATTTGCGGCAGCAGCGCCAGCGGAATGTTCAGGCTGACGCCGTCGGCTTCGCTGGCGGGGTCGAAGTGATATTCCAGCGGCAGCGTCAGCCCCTGTTGCCGCCACTGTTTGGGGAAGGCATCGGCATCGATGGTACTGCTATCTTGTTGTGTCAGTTGTTCTTTGGTGAGCCGCAGCACATCGGGGGCGTCGAGGCTTTTTACCCAGCGGTTGAAGTGGGCACCGGAATGGACCTCGGGCGGCACCAGCCTGTCGTAGAAGTCGTACAGCGTCTGTTCGTCGATGAGGATGTCGCGGCGGCGGGTGCGGGCTTCGAGGTCTTCCAGTTCGGCGATCAGCTCACGGTTGTGCCGGATGGCCGCGATCCGGGTGTCGAACTCGCCCTGCACCAGCGCATGACGGATGAAGATCTCACGTGCCAGCACCGGGTCGACGCTGCCGTAGTTGATGCGTTTTTTCGGGTTGATGACCAGCCCGTAGAGCGTCAGCTTTTCGAAGCCGGAGACGCGGGCCGCGCGCTTCTGCCAATGCGGTTCGCTGTAGTGGTGTTTGAGCAGATGGGCGCCGATGCGCTCGATCCACTCGGGCTTGATGGCAGCCACGGTACGGGCATAGACCTTCGAGGTTTCGGTAATCTCCGCCGCCATCACCCACTTCGGCGGCTTTTTCCGCAGCGCGGAACCAGGGAACAGGGTGAATTTCTTGTTGCGGCAGCCGAGGTAGGTTTGCTGTTCATCCTTGCTGCCAACGCGGTCGAGCAGGCCGTGCAGCAGGGCCTGGTGAATCGTGTCCGACGCTGCCGCCTGCGTGTTAGGCGTGATCTTCATCTCTCGCAGTGCCAGCTTGAGCTGACGGTGGGTGTCGTGCCATTCGCGCCAGCGGCGGAAGCTCAGAAACTCGCGCCGACAAAGCCGTTGCAGCGCCGAACGCGACAGCGCTTCGAACTGTTCTTCGAGGTAGCGCCACAGATTGAGCAGGGTGAGAAAGTCCGAGCGGGGGTCGGTGAAGCGGGCATGTTTTTCGTCGGCAGTCTGCTGTTTGTCGCGGGGGCGGTCGCGCGGGTCCTGTACCGCTAGCGCAGTGGTGATGATCAGCGCCTCTTCGATGCAGCCGAGGCGGTCGGCGGCGAGCAGCATGCGCCCCAGCCGTGGGTCGAGCGGCAGCCGTGCCAGCTGTTTGCCGATGGTGGTCAGACGGTGCCGGTCGTCCACCGCCTGGAGTTCCTGCAACAGCTGGTAGCCATCGCGGATCAGCCGCGGATCAGGTTTGTCGATGAATGGGAACGCCGCCACATCGCCCAGCCGCAGGCTCGCCATTTGCAGGATCACCGAGGCGAGGTTGGTGCGCAGAATCTCCGGATCGGTGAACGCAGGTCGTTGCGCGAAGTCCTCCTCGTCGTAGAGGCGGATGCAGATGCCGGGCGCGGTACGGCCGCAGCGGCCCGTGCGCTGGTTGGCCGATGCCTGCGATACCTTTTCCACCAGCAAACGTTGAATTTTGCCGCGCCAGGAGTAGCGCGACAGTCGTGCCAGCCCGCTGTCGATCACATAGCGAATACCCGGCACGGTCAGTGAAGTCTCGGCGACATTGGTGGATAAAATGACGCGCAGCCGTCCGCCGGGGCGGAAGATGCGTTGCTGCTCGCTGGCCGGCAGGCGGGCATAGAGCGGCAGGATGTCCATCTGCTCGCGGCGGTGCCGCAGGGCGTGGGAGACTTCGTGGATCTCGCGCTCGCCGGGGAGGAATACCAGCACGTCGCCACGACCTTCGCGTTGTAGCTCGTCGATGGCGGCTTCGATGGCTTCCGGCAGGGATTGCTCGCTGGCGTCGGGGTCGGCGCTGCTGAGTGGCGCGTAGCGGATGTCTACCGGGTAGCTGCGACCGGAGACTTCGACAATCGGCGCGTCATCGAAATGTTTGGCAATACGCTCGGCATCGATGGTGGCTGAGGTGATGACGAGTTTGAGGTCGCGCCGCTTGCGCAGCAGCTGTTTCAGATAGCCGAGCAGGAAGTCAATATTGAGGCTGCGCTCGTGCGCTTCGTCGATGATGATAGTGTCGTACTGGTTGAGCCAGCGGTCATGCTGGGTTTCGGCCAGCAGAATGCCGTCGGTCATCACCTTGACGTAACTCTCCGGGCTCACCTTGTCGGTGAAGCGGACTTTGTAGCCGATCTTGGCGCCCAGCTCGGTTTTCAGCTCCTCGGCGATGCGTCCTGCAACGGCACGGGCCGCCAGCCGCCGCGGCTGGGTATGGCCGATCATGCCGTCGATGCCGCGGCCCATCTCCAGCAGGATCTTCGGCAGTTGCGTGGTCTTGCCGGAGCCGGTCTCACCGCAGACCAGCACCACCTGATGCTGTTCGATCGCGCGGGCGATCTCGTCGCGTTTGGCGCTGACGGGGAGGGATTCGGGGTAACTGATGTTGGGCAGGTTGGACAGTCGTGACGCCCGCCGCTGGCAGGAGGCGTCGATCTGTTCACCGAGCCGGGTCAGTGCCTCGGCGTCGGGTGAATTGCCTAGCCGTCGCAGCCGGTTGGCAAGACGATGGCGGTCTGCGCCCATGCATTGTTGCAACGCCTTCCGCAGGGCCGGGATTGTCGCGGTGTTATTGGCCAACCTTCATCATCATGCTTTTGATTTTCTGCGCCAGCAGCCTGCTGCGCAGCTGGTTGGCCTCGTCGAGGCTGGTGAACGGGCCAAGGCGGACGCGGTGCCAGACACCGTCGCTGACATGCACCTTCTCGATTCTCGCCTTGATGCCGAGCAGTGCCAGCCGCGCTTTCATTTGGTCTGCCTGTCGGGGTTTGCGAAATGATCCCACCTGAAGAATATAAGCCTGTTGCGTGTTGCTGTGGGCAACCTCCGGCTTAGTGGGTAACAGTAACGGTCCTGCCGAACTGTGGCCGCTGGTGGCGGTTTCTTCTGGCGGTACAATCACCGACTGGTCTTTTAACTGGTTGTAGAAGCTGAAGTCGGGTTCGTCGGGTACCGGGATTGGGTCGGGTTCATGGGAGGGCTGTACGGGCACGCTGGTTTCCACGGTCGCCGGTTCGGCGGGGGCTGGTGTCCCCACGGGCGCTTCGGGTGTCTTGATATTGATCAGCACCAGCAGTACCACCAGCAAGCCAATGGACAGCAGGCCCAGCGCCCACACCAGGGGTGACGCAGCATTGCCGGACTTGCGTTTGCCGCGTGTTGCGCCTTTGCGTTTTCGTGTCGTCGCCATTACATCTGTTCTGGCGCAGAAACGCCAAGCAGCCCGAGCCCGTTGCGGATAACTTGTTGCGTGGCTTTGCACAGGGCAATTCGCGCATTGCGCAGCGCCTCGTCATCGACCAGGAACTGCTGCGCGCCGTAGTAGCTGTGAAACAGCGTCGCCAGCTCGCGCAGATAGTTGGCGATTTGATGCGGCTCCATTGCCATTGCGGCCTGTTCGACCACCTCCGGATAGCGTGCCAGCTGGGTGATCAGTTCGGCTTCCTGTGGTTCCTGCAACAGGGAAAGATCCGGCTCACCGTATTGGTATCCCGCCTCGGCAAACTTCTTCAAAACCGTAGAGACCCGTGCATGGGCGTACTGGATGTAGTAGACCGGGTTGTCGTTCGACTGCGACTTGGCGAGATCGAGATCGAAATCGAGATGCTGGTCATGACGCCGCATCACGTAGAAGAAACGGGCGGCATCACGTCCGACCTCTTCGCGCAGCTCGCGCAGGGTGACGAACGAGCCGGAGCGCGTGGACATCTGCACTTTCTCACCGCTGCGGAACAGGTTGGCGAACTGGATCAACAGCACGTCGAGTGCTTCATCGGCACCGGTGAGCGCCTTGAGCGCGGCGCGGACACGGGGGACATAACCATGATGATCCGCGCCCCAAACGTCGATAATGCGGTCGAAACCACGTTCGACCTTGTCGAGATGGTAGGCGATATCGGAAGCGAAGTAGGTGGTCTGGCCATTGTCACGCTTGACCACACGGTCTTTCTCGTCACCGAATTCGGTGGAGCGAAACCACAGCGCGCCTTCCTTGTCGTAGATGAAGCCGGCGTCCTGCAGGCGGGTGATGCAGCTTTCGACCGCATCACTCTCCATCAGCGAGCGCTCCGAATACCAGTTCTGATACTCGATGCCGAAAGCGGCGAGATCGTTGCGGATGTTGTCGAGGATCGCGTTCAGGCCGGCGTCGAAGACGACCTGGTAGCGGTCAGGCCCGAGTAGCGCCTTGGCGCGTTCGATCAGCGCATCGATGTGTTCTTCCTTGTCACCGCCAGCCGGTTCGTCAGCCGGGATGTCGGCGAAAACCTCGGCGGCGGGGAAGCGATAGTCGTCGCCATGTTCGCGGTGAATGGTGGCGCCGATGTCCCACACGTAATCGCCCTGGTAGGCATTGGCGGGAAAGGTGAGTTCCTCACCGGCCAGCTCCAGATAGCGCAGCCACACCGACACCGCAAGAATGTGCATCTGCCGGCCGGCATCGTTGACGTAGTATTCACGCTGAACATCGAAACCGATGGCTTCGTAGAGGTCGGCCACCACCGCGCCATAAGCCGCGCCGCGACCGTGGCCGACGTGCAGCGGCCCGGTCGGGTTGGCGGAGACGAATTCGACCTGAATCTTCTTGCCCGCACCCTGCACGGAACGCCCGTACTGCTCGCCCTGATCCAGAATCCGCCTGACGATGCCCACCGTCTCGGTTTGGGAAACGTAGAAGTTGATGAAGCCAGGGCCAGCGATCTCGGTTTTCTCTACCGAGGCATTGTGTGGCAGATTGTCGATGAGCAACGACGCAAGCTCGCGCGGATTCTTGCCGGCAGGTTTCGCGAGTTTCATTGCCAGATTGGTGGTGAAGTCGCCAAACTTGCTGTCGCGGGTGCGGCTGACCTCGATCGCCTCTGCCGTGGGTGCCTCGGTAAGCACGCCCTGCTGCTGGAGTTGCTCGGCGGCGTGAATCAGATCCTGCTGAATTACGTCTTTCAATGCACTGATGTCCTGGACATGGGGAAATCGGACTGCGCATTCTAACCTGATTCCGAATCTGATTTCTCACCCAGCGCAGCGCCTGCCAGAACGAGTGCTGATAACGTGGCTTGCGGGGTGGCGTTGAATTTGCCTGAGACCGCCGGCGCCCCGCCGGCAATGCCAGCAGGATGCTGGCGCTCCCAGGTTATTGGCGTAACAGTTGCCGGCTGTGAGCCGGGTCTTTGCCGCCTTCTTGACTGGCATCCGGCGTCGCAGCTTCACCCCATGGTCGATCAGCCTGTCTCCGTTCTGGGCCACTGTAGCTGGCCGGATTGTCCTGCTGTTGATTGAGTACGCGGCCTTTTGTCGCTGTAGCAGAATCCACCTTGAAGAACTTGATCAGTTCCTGAAGGGTCATTGCGTGCGCTTTCAGGATCGAGCTTGCTTCAGCGACTTGTTCCACCAGTACGGTGTTCTGCTGAGTCACGTTGTCCATTTCTGTAATCGCGATGTTCACCTGGTTGACACCGGCGGCCTGTTCTTCGGTGGCCGCAGCGATGTCGACGATCAGTGCCGATGCGTCATTGACGGTGGCGACGATTTCTTGGAGTCGCATGCCCGACTCGTCTGCCAGGCGCGAGCCGGTCGATACCTTGTCTACCGAGTCGGAGATCAGGTCCTTGATCTCCTTTGCGGCTGCGGCGGAGCGCTGTGCAAGGGCGCGCACTTCTCCGGCGACGACGGCGAAGCCGCGCCCCTGTTCTCCGGCCCGGGCGGCTTCGACGGCGGCGTTGAGTGCCAGCAGGTTGGTCTGGAAGGCGATTTCATCGATGACATTATTAATGTCGGAGATGCGCGTGCTCGTCGTTTTGATCTCCTCCATGGCGTTCATCACCTGACCAACGACATCAGCGCCGTCGATAGCCTGGCTGCGCGCGTTGTTGACCAGTTCTTTCGCCTTGGCGGCGAACTCGGCATTGTCCTGCATGACCGAGGTGATCGAGCGCATGTTCCGAGCTGTTTCTTCCAGCGAGTTGGCCTGCTGCGTGGTGCGCTGGGCGAGACTGGTGTTCTCTGAGGCAATTGTTTGAGAGGTGTTATCCACGTCGTTGGCGCATTCTGCAATTTGGGCGACAGCTTGGGACAGATTCTGGCTCACCTTGTTACTGCACTCGACTAGGTGGCCTAGCTCGTTTTTGCAGCTGACCTCAAGGGTGTGGGTGAGATCACCCTGGGCAAGGTGGGCCGAGATTTCCATTGCCTTCGATAGCGGTCGCGTAATGGCGCGCACGAGGTGCATGGTCAGCAGGATGACGCCGACTGTACACAAGGCGATGATCACGAGAAACGAGTTGAATGTCTCGTCGTAGTTTTCGATCTGCCGATCGTTAACCAGGCTGAGGTCGGTTGTTTCGTCATCACGAATGGTTTCGATGAGCACGTCCATCTGCTTGGTTGGGGGGCGATCGATCCCCTTGACCAGTTTGTCGACGATGTGAGCACTGTCCGGATTCGACACATCATAGTGATACAAGGCGCTACGATATTTCTCGCCCAGCTGTTTGTGCGTGGCGAGCAGGGTGTCGACCTGTTCCTGCAGGGCCGGTTTCTGGCCGACCAGTGTTTTCAGTTGCAGCAGCTTTTCGCTGACCCGCTGCTCTTGCGCGTCAAACTTCTCCTTGTATTTTTTGAATGCTTTGGGGTCGTTGCCGCGAAGCAGCACATTCTTCCATTCCTGTACCTGCTTCTTGAATTCGACCTGGGCACCGCGAGCCATGTCTATGGCACTGATGGCATTGATGCTGTCGGCGTAGACCGCCTGTGATTCCTGCAGGTTATGCGAAAGCTTCCACAGCCCGATTCCGCCGACAGTGATCAGTGCGCCAATCACGAGCGACAGCGTCAGTATGATTTGGTGTTTTATCGAGAGTTGCATCATGTATCCGTTTGGTGGCGTGGTGTTTGCTGGTTGTGTGCAACAAACGGGCCGCCGCGGGATGGTGGGGTGCGGGTTATCCTGTGACTGTGACGAGCGTATCCATAAACGTGATGGATACGCTCGGTTACAGTTGGCAACTGCCTGATCCGGCGCGGGAATTGTTGCGATTTTTGTGTGAATGGCCTGCTGCTAACAAGTTCTCTTCGCGCTCAGGCGACAGGAACTTGCCGCTAGGGGTGAGATCATGTTCCGCCAGCTGCTGCCGCCGAGACGCATTTGTTAAGCGCATAACAGGAAGAGGGTTAGCGCCATCGGGATGGCGCTGGCAAGGTTAAAAACGTGCCCCTGTTCGTCTTTTTCGCTGGCGGGGTTGCCTATACTGGCGTCCCTTGATGCTGTTAGCCCGGGTTTCTCACCGGGTCGCGTAGCGAGGCATGACTATAAAGCCTAGTTAAAACAGTTATTTAATTGGATTGACTGCCTTATACTCTTAGTGTTTGCCGGTCAGATTGAATTCTCGTCCGCCGTAGCTGTCTCTGGTGTTGAGGATGAAACATCCTATCCGTCAGACATATAGAAGATATTGTTAACAATCGAGGTTTACTCAGATGAGGTCATTTTCGTTTCTTCACATTGCATTGCTCCTGCTGCTGGTAGTGCTGTCAGGTTGTGAGTCGACTGGCTCGGGGCCGGTAAAAGCGGCCAAGGCAGGCAACAACGCAATTATCGATGACGCCGTTGCTGCCGCCTACCGCAACGCCGAGGAGTACCGCATCGGGGTAGATGATGAGGTCAAGGTCAGTGTCTGGAAGAATCCGGATCTGTCGGTCACCGTGCCGGTACGACCGGATGGCAATATTTCGGTTCCGCTGATTGGTGATGTGCCTGTTGGTGGCAAGACGCCTACCGCAGTTGCGAGCTTGATCAAGGACAAACTGTCGGTGTTTCTGCGTGATCCGCAGGTGACGGTCATGCTGACCAAGCTGGAGAGCGACGAGTTTCTTTCACGCATTCGCATCACCGGGGCGGTCACCAAGCCCACATCGCTGCAATATCGGCAGGGCATGACGGTGCTGGATGCGGTGCTCGAAGCTGGCGGTGTCAACAAGTTCGCCAATGCCGATGGCACCAAGCTTTATCGCAAAGATGGCGGGCAGCGCAAGGTCTATCGCATTCGCTTGAAGCGCATCCTGAAAAAGGGTGACTTGGCAACCAACTACCCATTGTTGCCTGGCGATGTGATCACCGTTCCGGAACGAGCATTCTAAGCTGGCGACGGTGCGCCAGATCCATTAAACAATAAATTCGGCTTCAGAGCCGTCCGTCTAACAGGGAACGCAATGCGATATTCGGTCGAAACAGACTTCAAGCTATTTCTGCGCAATATGGTGCAGTACCGGTGGTGGGTTGCGACACTGTTTTCGGTGATCGCACTGACGTTCACGGGCATCGGCTACTTCAAGCCGAATATGTATGCTTCGTATTCAACGTTGCTGTTCGATGCGCGCTCGCAGATTGCACCGCTGGTGGCTGACGGCGCCACCGCCCAGGGAAACCCGGATTGGGCCAAGGTCGCAAAAGAGATCCTCCACAGCCGCAAGACCATGACCAGCCTGATGCAGGCACTCGGCGAGATTGACGACAAGATCGAGACGGTTGAGCAAGAAGTACGCTTGGAGAAGCTCAAGGCGAATACCAAGGTCAGTATGCTCGGTGAGAGCAATAACTACATCAAGGTCGAGTTTCGTGATCCTGATCCGGCCATGGCCAAAGAGGTGGCAACACGGCTGACCGATATCTTTATCGATTCGACGCATGGCTATCAGGCGAAAGAGAGCGGTGAGGCCTTCGAGTTCATCGATGAGCAGGTCAAAACCTATCACAAGAAGCTGCTTGAGGCGGAAGAGCGTCTGAAGAAGTTCAAGTCAGAGAAGCTGGCCAAAGGCGTAGGCTCCGAGGCAGCGGTTTCCGGGCGGATTGAGCGTTTGCAGTTAGTGATCGATCAGGCCGAACTCGATCTGAAGGAAGAGCTGATCAGAAAGGCCAGCCTTGAACGTCAGTTGCAGGGCGAGGTGAAGGCCACCGTCAGTCTGGCAAGGCAATCTCGCTATGTGGAAAAGCTTGAGTCGTTGCAAAACCGGTTGGCCAAGCTGCGGCTCGACTATACCGAGACCTATCCCGAGATCATCGCCGTAAAGCGTCAAATCGACGACGTGCGGCGCCAGATCGAGGAGGAAAAACGTGGCGATTCGATGGACCTGGCCGGTATCGATATCAAGGCTAACGAGGTATATCAGGATATTCGTCTGCAACTTGCTGATACGAGAACGCGAATCGCAACCCTGCAGACCCGGATCGAGGAAACCAGAGCCAATATCGAGGCGGAGCGGAAGAAAGGCACTTTGGTCAATGAGAACGATGCCCAGCTCGCTGAATTGACGCGTGATTACGAGGTCAACAAGCAGTTGTACGAAAGCCTACTGAAGCGGCGTGAGTCAGCGCGTTTTGATAAAGAGGTTGATGACCAGCACAAGGGTCTGAACATCAAAATCGATCAGCCGGCATTCCTGCCGACGACGCCGAGTGGCTTTCGCTTCATTCACTTCGTGCTTGCGGGCTTGTTGGTGGGGCTGTTGACGCCGGCGGCGCTGGTCTATCTGTACCAGATCGTCGATGGCACGGTGAAGTCGCCTGAGCTGATTCAGGCACGGCTCAATGTGCCGGTGCTGGGTGCGGTCAGCGCCATCGCCAACGACAGGGATCTGCTCGCCGAGAGGAAGCTGAACCGGGGCATAAAACTCCGTCTTTGGCTAACATTTATCATAATCGCAATCGTGGGGTACCTGCGGGTATCGCCCGATTTATTGAAATAACGGGTGGTTGAGTCATGTCGGATTCCTTTGGACGCGCACTGAAGAAAGTCACGGGGCCAGGCGGCGGTGGTGATGGCACGATTATCGACACGCGCCACGATAACACCACGCGGCAACGGCGCTTCGAGTATGAAGATGGCATCATTGTTCGCAGTGTCGAGGCGCGCGACCAGATCAGCCGTATGTACCAGCCATTTGTCTTCACCCGTGAAGAGCTGGCGGCCAATCATTTTGTCGTCGAAGGTGATGAAACCAATGAAGATGCGGCGCTATTGCTGAAAGATCTGCGCAACCGGATCACCTTGCGCCGCCCGGGTTTGGGTGCGACGATTCTGGTGACGTCGGTGAATGACGAGGAGCAGCCCTCCTACTTCGCCCGCAACCTCGCCGCAGTGTTCGCAGCGGATGAGAACAAAACTTCCCTGCTGCTGGAGCTTCGGCCAACGAAAGACAAGCTGTGGGGTGATGCTGACAATGTCGCCGGATTGGCGGACTTCATCGCTAGTGACGCGATGACGGCAAAGGATGTCATTCAGCCGACAGGTGTACCGCGGATGCGGATTATTCCTTTTGGCACCAGTGATGTCATGGGCTTTGATTTTATCCGCTCGACGCGGATGCGGATTTTGGCCAAGGACATCACGCGGCGCTATCCGCGTGAACGTTTTACCGTGATGGATGCGCCGTCGGTAGACAAGGTGGCGGATGTCGAGTTGCTCAATGAGTACGCCGACTTCTCCGTTCTCTACGTGCCCTATGGAAAGGTCTCGGAATCAAGAATCAGGAAGGCAGTGAGCAAACTCGATCCGGAAAAATTCCTCGGTGTGGTCTTGGGCGGGTTGCCGCGCATGCCGGGTTTTCTTTCCGGTTTCATGAAATAAGCGGGGCTCTATGGTGGTTCGTTTTCGATATCTCGTGCCGGTGATTCTGGTCGGTAGCCTGTTGTCATCGGTGAGTGTTCAAGCGAAGGAGTTCATACCGCGCCTGGGCATCACAATGGAGAATCACTCCAATGCCAGCCGAACAGATGATCCCGATGCGGAGATTGCCGACACGTTGATGCGGCCATATTTTGGCTTTACCTTCAAGGAAAACACGACTGACTTGAAAGCGCAGGCCGATGTGCTGCTGCTGCAGGAGTCGTACAGCAAGAATACCTTCGATACGCAGTTCCTGCCGACGGTTGACGTAACCTTGGACTGGACGATTCAGCCGAACCGCCTCTCCTGGGTCGTCGAGGACTACGCCTATGCCCAGCGCATTACCATTGTAGGCGCTGATACACCTGACAACCGGCAGATATTCAATGTGCTGGCAACCGGGCCGGATTTTGTCTTTGCTCGCGGGCTGTACGACGGTCTCGCCAAATTACGGTTGGCGGATGTCTACTATTCTGAGTCTGACCAGGACAACCAGCGGCTGATCACCACCGGCACGCTGACCCGGGCGCTGAATGAATACAGCGATGTGGGCGTTGAGGGCAGCCTCTCCTCCGTCAAGTTCGAGGAAGATTATCTGATCGACTACGACCTGGTCTCCATCGTCGCCAGGTATAACCGCGATATGCCGTTCGGTGAGCTCGACGTGCGCGGCGGGGTCAATTACGTTGACTATGAGATTGGAGCCAGTGAGTCTACACCGGCCTTGGCGCTGAAGGTCAGTAGCTACGAAGGGGCCTTGCACTCCTGGAGTTTGACCTACTCGAACAAATACACAGATCCCGCAATGGATGCCTACGATCCTTTCTATTCGCGCTTGCTCGATGTCAGTGAAACGCGGGTGATCGATCCTGGCAAGATCGTTGGGGTTGGTGTCTACGAGACGGAACGAACGGAACTCAACTATGGTTACAACGGCGCCAGAATTGGCCTGACACTGGGTGCGTTTGCTGGCAGCAGCGGTTTCCTGCTCAATGCGGCAGACGATGGGGAAGAAAAAGGTGGTGGTGTCGGCCTGAGTTACCTCGTATCGGAGCGCATGACATTGTGGCTGGATTATTACCAGTCTCGTACGGAGTTTCCCAACAATCCCAATGGTAGTTTTGCCGAGACGGCATCACCCAGTTTCGGGATCAGCTATGCTATCACCGATAGCCTGAATATTGTCGGCGGCGCATATAGTACAGATAACGACAGTGATATTCGTGACCCGGAGACCAACAAGCTGACACAAAAATACAAAGACAGCGTGTTGTACCTGACGGTCGAGTACAAGGGGCAATCAAAGCGGTTCTAATCATGTATCTAGAGCATTTCAATCTCGAATCCGATCCGTTCCGCCTGTCTCCTGACTCCAAGTTTTTCTATCCGAGTCTGGCGCATAGCACGGCCAAGAACTACATGGACTATGTGCTGTGGAGCCGTGACAGCTTTATTGTCATTACCGGCGAAATCGGCACCGGCAAGACCACGCTGATCCAGAAAATGCTGGAAGAAGCGGGCTCCAAGATCACCGTTGCGAAGATCCACCAGACCCAGCTGAACGAGGTTGAATTCATTCAGGCCTTGCTCGACCAACTGGGTGTCAATCCTTTTCATACTCAGTCGAAAGTCGAGCTGCTGAGCATGCTCAACCACTTTTTGCAGCGCAAATATGAGGAAGGCGAGACGGTCGTTGTCGTCATCGATGAAGCGCAAAATCTCGATGAGCGTGTGCTCGAAGAAATCCGACTGATGTCCGGTTTCGATTCGAATCGGGAAAAGCTGCTGAATATCTTCCTGGTTGGTCAGCCTGAGCTGCGTCGTGTGTTGGCGCGCCCCAGCATGGAGCAGCTGTTCCAGCGCATCCGCTTGCGATTTCATCTCGACGGTTTGGGGTTTGACGAAGTCCGCTCGTATATCCGCTTTCGTCTGGCGACAGCTTCGGCAGCAAAATTTACGCCGGTATCGCCTGCTGCCAAGTTACTGACCTATCAGGTGAATGAGGAAGACATCGAGTTGCCGAACGATCTGTTTCCAGACGAGCTGCTCAGCACCGTTATTGAATACACCGGGGGTATTCCACGGCTGATCAATACCTTGTGTGATACGGCGTTGCTGACCGCTTATTCCCGTGATCACGACAAAGTCACGCAGGAAGATATGGCATCGGCGATCGAGGATTTGCAATGGGATCCATACGCAACCCGCTCCAGCTTCCGCAATGAAGCGAAAGGTGATGTGTCGGGGTATCAGCTGCAAGTGTTCAAGCATGGCACCCTGCTGTCTGTTGAGCCATTGAACAAGGATCGGGTGCTGATTGGGCGCAGTCATCTCTGTGATCTCAAGATCGATCAGAAGTCCGTCAGCGGGAAGCACTGCCAGTTGCTGAAAACGCCTGAGGGCTACCTCATCGAGGACCTCAACAGCACCAACGGCACAATGGTCAACGGTGAGAAGATCGAATCGAAGTTGCTGGAAGATGGCGATGTGATTGAAGTCGGACGCTATGCGCTCAGATTCGAAAAAGCCAGCAAGGAAGATCAGCAGCCAGGCAACGTAACAAGCATGGCGCCGCAGCAACGGTTTTTCGCCAACTGACGCTGTTGTGATAGGCTTCCCCGCTGATTTAACGGGAAAGCTGCTATGGCAAACATCAATATCATCGAAGGCGATTTCCGCCTTGAGCAGGCCAATATTGGCCTGATCGCATCCAGATTCAATAGCTTTATCGTGCAGAGCCTCGTCGAGGGCGCGAAAGATACGCTGAATCGCCAGCTTGGCCCCGATGCCAGCTATGATCTCATCTACGTTCCGGGCGCGCTGGAAATCCCCCTCGCCGCAACCGCGATGGCGAAAACCGGTAAATATGACGCCATTGTTGCGCTGGGGGCGGTGATTCGTGGCGCCACACCGCATTTCGATCTCGTTGCCAACGAAAGCTCGAAGGGGCTGGCGCAGGTGTCGCTAGAATTCGGGATGCCGGTCATCAATGCGATTCTGACGACCAACACCATCGAACAGGCCATCGAACGCGCTGGCACCAAGGCTGGCAACAAGGGAGCGGAAGCCGCAGCGGGTGCCATTGAAATGGTGAGCTTGCTGCAGAAGATCAATGCCTAGCGCCATGCACGAGCTGCGCTCGTCCCCCCTCATCCCAGCCTTCTCCCCTCGCGGGGGAGAGGCTAGATACCACCGTGCTGCGGGTGACTCCTTCTGTTCAGTCCACGAGCCACGCTCATTTTCACTCGCCCAAACCTTCTCCCCTTCGGGGAGGCAGGGTGTTCCTGGCGGTTGCAAGGTTTTAGTCAATGATGAAACATCACGCGAGTAACGCCGCACGGCGAGAAAATCAGCGTCGTAGCATGGCGCGCCGGCTGGCAATGCAGGCGTTGTACCAGTGGCATCTTACCGACCATCCTGCGGGGCAGATCTGTCTTCAGTTCAAGGACGACATCGACTATCCGAAAGCCGACTCGGATTATTTCTGCCGCATCGTCCGCGAAGTTATCGAACGGCATGACGAGCTGGATGGCTATCTCGCGCCGCATATCGTGCGGGGCATTGAAACGCTGGACCCTGTGTCCCATGCGGTGTTGCAGATTGCGGCCTGGGAGATGGCGCACGAACCTTCCGTGCCGTTCAAGGTGGTTATCAACGAGGCGGTTTCTTTGACGAAAAAGTTCGGCGCGACCGACGCCTATAAAATGGTCAATGGCGTCGTAGACAAGCTCGTGCCGCAGTTTCGGGCGTTGGAAAGGAAGGCGGCCAAGGGCTGATGCCGCTCGGTGAATTCGACCTCATCCAGCAATTTTTCACCCGCGATCAGGATCAGCCGGGCCTTGTCGTTGGGATTGGCGACGATGCCGCTGTCGTCAAGATTCCGCCCGACCGGCGGCTGGTTGTCACGGCTGATACGCTGGTCGCTGGTGTTCACTTTCCTGAGCAAGCAAGCCCTGAGGACATTGGCTACAAATCTCTGGCGGTGAATCTCAGTGATCTCGGGGCGATGGGTGCGATCCCCCGCTGGTACACGCTTTCGTTGACGCTGCCGGTCGCGAATGAAGCTTGGCTGTCTGCTTTTTCCACTGGCTTGCAACTGTTGGAAACGGAGGAGGCGGTGGTGCTGATCGGTGGCGATACGACTCGCGGCCCGCTATCGATTTCGATTCAGGCGATGGGGTTGGTTCGTCCTGGGGCGGCAGTGCTGCGCTCAGGGGCGAACGCCGGTGATGATATCTATGTCACCGGAACACTCGGTGATGCGGCGCTCGGTTTGCAGTCTGTTGTGGGGGAGGTGTCCGAATCCCTGTTGCCTGGCTCGGCGTTGGCTGGTTGTATCGATCGACTCAATCGCCCCCAGCCGCGCACCATCGCTGGTTATTCCCTGGCGCCGTTCGTCACCGCGATGATCGACTGCTCCGATGGTTTTACTGCCGATCTGGGCCATATCCTGCGTGCCAGCGGTTGTGGTGCCGAGGTGATGCTGGAGAGTCTGCCGCTGTCGTCAGCAGTGCGGTGCTGGGTTGAATCGCAAGGCTGGCAGCTGCCACTGTCGGGTGGCGATGACTACGAACTCATTTTTACCGCCGACTCGGCCCAGCGCGAGGTGATCAATGGTATTGCAGAGAATCTGCATTGCGCGATCACCCCGGTTGGAAAAGTCGTGCCTGGTGCCGGTCTCAAGCTGATTAAGCGAGATGGCGTTGTTGTTGAATCCGATCCCAGAGGATACACGCACTTTTGAAAAAACAGCCCGAAAAAATCCCCGTGCGCGTGGTGTTTTCGAACCCCATCCACTGGCTGGCCTTCGGCTTTGGCAGCGGGCTCGCGCCGGTCGCGCCCGGCACCTTTGGCACCCTGGTGGGCATCCCGTTTTTCATCGCCATGGCCGGGTTGCCACTGCCGCTGTTTCTGGCGCTGACCCTGCTGTTGTTTGTCGTCGGCGTGTGGATTTGCGACCGCTCCTCCGCCGCGCTCGGTGTGCATGATCACCCCGGCATTGTCTGGGATGAAATTGTCGGCTACCTCGTGACGATGATCGCCGCGCCGCTGCAATGGCAGTGGCTGCTGATTGGATTCCTGCTGTTTCGACTGTTCGACATCCTCAAGCCCTGGCCGATTCGTTGGCTCGATCGCCGCGTCGGCGGTGGCTTCGGTATCATGGTGGACGATTTGCTGGCAGGCATTTTCTCGCTCGCAATCATGCAGCTGCTACTGGCGATTTATTAGCGCCGGTGCCTTTGCTACCATCCCCGCTCCGCAACTTTCAGAGTCGGCCATGACCGTTCGTACCCGTTTTGCTCCCAGCCCCACCGGTTATCTTCACATTGGCGGTGCCCGCACCGCGCTATTTTCCTGGCTCTATGCCCGCAAGCATGGTGGCAAGTTCATCTTGCGCATTGAAGACACCGACCAGGAACGCTCCACCGACGAATCGGTGCAGGTAATTCTCGACGGCATGGCATGGCTGGGGCTCGATTATGACGAAGGCCCGTTCTTTCAGATGCAGCGTATGGATCGCTACAAGGAGGTCATCCAGCAATTGCTCGACAATGATCAGGCCTACTACTGCTACTGCAGCAAGGAAGAGCTGGACGCGCTGCGCGAACAGCAGATGGCGCGCAAGGAAAAGCCCCGTTACGACGGCCGCTATCGCGATTTTTGCGGCATTCCGCCGGACGGTGTTCAGCCCGTCATTCGCTTCAAGACGCCATTGGAAGGTGTCGTCGAAATTGATGACATGGTGAAGGGCAGGGTAGTGGTGGACAACCGCGAGCTAGATGACCTGATCATCGCCCGTGCCGATGGCACCCCCACGTACAACCTCACCGTGGTAGTGGACGACCTCGACATGGGCATCACCCACGTCATTCGCGGTGACGACCACCTCAACAACACGCCGCGTCAGATCAACATTCTGCGTGCGCTTGGCGCAGAGCCGCCAAAATACGCCCATCTGCCGATGATTCTGGGTGAGGATGGCAAGCGCCTGTCGAAGCGTCACGGTGCCGTCAACGTCATGCAGTACAAGGAGGAGGGCTACCTCCCCGAGGCGCTGATCAACTACCTGGTGCGTCTGGGCTGGTCCAGCGGCGACCAGGAAATTTTCAGCCGCGAAGAGATGATCGAACTGTTCTCCTTGGAAGGCGTGAACCGCTCGGCTTCTACCTTCAACCCCTCCAAACTGCTGTGGCTGAATGAGCAGTACATCAAGGCCATGGATGCTGAAGAACTCGCAGAGCGGTTACGCGAGAAACTCGACGTTGACACCAGTGCCGGCCCGCCCCTGGCGCGCGTCGTCGATGCACTTCGGGATCGCAGCAAGACACTGAATGACATGGCTCGTAGTGCCGCCTGGTTCTACACCGACCCCGAAAGTTACGACCCAAAGGCCGCCAAGAAACAGCTCACCCCAGCCAGCGCTGACACCCTCAGCCGCTTTGCCGAAGTGATCGACAGTGTCGAGCCCTGGAATGCCGAAGCCCTGCACCAATTCGTCGCCGACTTCGCCGCCGCCAACAACCTGAAAATGGGACAAGTCGGCATGCCACTGCGGGTAGCACTCACCGGCGGCACCAACTCCCCCGACATCGGCGTCACCCTCGAACTGATCGGCCGCGAAGCCATCAAACGACGCCTGCAAAAAGCCATCGACTGGATACAGAGCCAGCAGTGACCGCCACCCAACGGCGGCAATACCCCGCCCTGGGACCGCCGGCGTCCCGCCGGCAACACCACTGCGAGTCCACATCCCTGTGACTGGATCACGGTGTCCCGCGGGGATGACGGAAAAGCGAAACACGACCCCACATTCGTAAACGCCGAAGCTCAGGTTCACACCGCATTACGCAGCGTTTTTTCTGTGTTTTTTCTGTTGACAAGAAAAAGGTCGTCGCGTAAATTACGCGCTCCCTTGCAGGGGCTATAGCTCAGCTGGGAGAGCGCAACACTGGCAGTGTTGAGGTCGGCGGTTCGATCCCGCCTAGCTCCACCAAGTTCTGCAAGTCAGGTGAATGAGTGCTTAAGCTCGGAAGGATTTTAGTCGTCGTCGGGCTGGTTATAACTGCGTTGTCACTGGCAATCGGTTTTACAACCATGATGATGGCGAAACCTGAGGCCAAATTCTTCCTCATGCTGGTACCAGTAGGGTTTTTGATACTCTTCACCGGCGTAGTTATGGTTGTGATGACCGGCGAGTCACCAGAACCGCACGAGTTAGATTAGTGCAATCTACGTCCCCTTCGTCTAGAGGCCCAGGACTCCGCCCTTTCACGGCGGCAACAGGGGTTCGAATCCCCTAGGGGACGCCACTATTGAAAAGCCCGGATCTTTGATCCGGGCTTTTTTTTGCCGAAATTCTCAGGCGCTATTGTTGATCAGGGTGGTGTATGGCTTGACCGTTTGTATCGATAAGAATACCGTATTACAAATCAATTATCGATAGGGTTTGTTATGATGTCAGTAACAGTTTCACCAAAATATCAAGTAGTTATACCGAAAGAGGTGCGTGAGTCCATGGGGATCGTCTCTGGTCAGAAGATACAGGTTTTGACTTATCAGAATCGGATAGAACTCATACCTATCCGGCCTATGGAAAAGATGAGGGGTTTCTTGAAAGGGATAGATAGCAGCGTAAAAAGAGACAAGGATAGGGTGTGAACGTCGTAGACTCATCGGCCTGGTTGTCCTTTTTCGCAGGTGATGGAAATTCGGCCGTATTTGCGAAAGCAATAGAAGCGATTGACGAGCTGGTGGTTCCAAGTATCACGCTTACAGAAGTATTCAAGTGCATCGTTCGCCAGCGAGATGAGGATGTGGCACTAGAGGCGGTTGCCCATATGGAGCAGGGGAAGGTTGTGGTGTTTGATTCCGCCTTGGCCGTTGACTCGGCAGTCTATGGCTTAAAATACAAACTACCTTTGGCGGACAGCATCATTTATGCCACAGCGAGGAAATTCGATGCTGTTATTTGGACCCAGGATGTAGATTTCAAAGGCTTGCCAGAAGTGAATTATCTTCCGAAGGCGAAAGCTCTATAGAGTAAGGTCTTCTTTGAGCGTATCTGGAGTTGGGCGGACAGCTTAGGCGTTGTTCTGTGCCTGATCGCCGCTGTGTGCCATTTGTCAGGCGTTGGGCCGGCAGGATGCCGGCGGTCCCAGGGGGGGGTACGACTGTTGGCGTTTGGTGATTTGCACTGCTTTGTAGGGTCAGGTCTTGTTCGAGCGTATACGGGGTGAGCAGACAGGTGTTGTCCTGATTTGTTCTGTGTCTGATCGTCGTTGTGTGCCATTTGTCAGGTATTGGGCCGGCAGGATGCCGGCGGTCCCGGAGGTGTGTTACGACTGCTGGAGTTCGGCGATTTGTGTGGTGAGTATTGATGCGATAGCTTCTCTTATTTGGTCGAGGCGCTGTCTGGTTGCGGGGTCGATTGGGGTATTTTTCAGTTGGCTGCAGGTTTGCTCCAGCAGGGTGATGGCGCGTTGCAGGCGGTTATCGTGATTTCCTTCGTTGAGTCGTTCCGACAATAGCGCGATTTTTCTGGCCATCCGCGCTTCTTCGAAATTTGGCGGGGAGGGGAGTTCGCAGAGTATTTCCAGTTCAAGCAGTTGTTGCAGCAGTTGTTCGCTGGCGGTGGCGTCGTCGCTTGATGTCGATGATACGCATTGCTGTTCGATGTTTTGCAGTTGCTGTTCCAGCTGGATGCGTTCTTTGGCAAAGTCGATGCTCTTGAGTGCTTCGCGATAGCGCTGTTCGATGGCGGCGCCGTCCTTGCCGCGCGGCATCTCGGTGTCACGCCATGCTTCTTTGAGGGCGTTTAATTGCTGGTCGATATCGTGTGGGTCGTCGGCGAGTTGTTCCAGTTGTTCGCAGATGTCGACTTTTGTTTGCAGTAGTGTTCGTGTTTGCTCGTTGGCCTGGTCGATGCGCTCCTTTTCGCGGGCGAATACCGCGTCGCCAGCCGCCTTGAAGCGTTTCCACATTGCTTGCTCGACTGAGCGTTTGCCGCTGACGCTGAGGTGCCAGGCTTTTTGGGCCTCGCGAACGCTTGCTTTGGCGGCTTCCAGGTCATCGCTGTCCGCCAGGGCTTCGAGCTGTTCGATCAGCGCCATGCGGTAGGCGTGATTGGATTCCCGTTCGGCGGCCATTGCTGCATTCACGGCATCGAGCGCGCTGCGGTATCGTTTCTGAATTTTTCGCCAGTCGTTGCGATTGACGGGGCCGGCTTTTTGCCACTCGTTGCGCAGGCTCTGGAATTGTTTGTCCAGCTCGCGCCAGGGTGGGTTGTCGGTGCTGGCATCGGCGGCGAGCTGTTCCAGAGCGGTGCAGATGGTTTGACGCGCTTCCAGATGTTGCTGGCGTTGCTCGGATTCCTGCTTTCGATGTTCGGCGCAGAGTTCCCAGGCGGCGTTACAGGCCTTGTCGAAGCGTTTCCACAGCCGATGATTGACGCCATGATCTATTTCCACCAGTGCTTTCCAGCGCTTGCGCAGTTCGGCGACCGCCTTGGCGCGTTCTGCGGGTGTTTGTGGTGTATCAACGAGTTTTTCGGCTTCTTCGATCAGTGCTTCGCGGGCTTTGTCCGTACCCCAGTGCCGCCAGCCGTCGAGCTCGCGAATTCTTGGTGTGAAGCCTCGTAGCTGCTGTTGGATCGCTTCCAGCTTCGCGCGCGGCACATCGTAGAGCTGATCAAGCATTTGCCGGATGGCCTGTTCGAGTTCGCGGGAATCACCGAGGCGATCGTGGTCGAGATTCTCCTGAATGCGCTCCAGCATTTGCGTGATCTGGGCAAGCCCTTTGTCTCTCGCCGCGGCTTGCTTTTCCACCCGCTGATCCAGTTGCTTGAGCAGCCGGGCGTAGTGGTTCTGGTATTCCTCGGCGAGTGCCGGATCTTTCGGCAAGGGGTGTTTTTCCCATTGCTGTCGCAACGCCTGCACGTCGGCAGCGGGAATCCCTTTTCGCCGTAGCAGCTTTTCGGCGCGGCTGATGATCTGTTCCGGCTCGCGCCCGCTGCGACTGTTTTCCAGCAGGGTGGCAACGCGCTTGCGCGCTTCGCTCAATTGCTGGTGAAAACGGTTGGCCAGCGGTATTTCGAGATGCTCGGGCAGGGCAGGCAGGTCGTTCCAGTCGTTGAGCAGGGTGTCGAGCGTGTCTTGCAGGTCGTCAGCCTCGGTGGGGGAGACGCGATGACGTTGTTGCAGATGCGTGACGAAGTTGTCGATCAGCTCGCAGTGCGAGGTTTTGTCCGCAATGATCGGTTCGATGGCAAGTGCCTGCTGACGATTGGCTTCGATGGCCGCTTCCGCCTGCTGACAGGCGCTGTTGAAGCGTTGTTGTTGCGCGTCGTCTGCATCACTGCCGAGTTCCTCCCAACGGTGTTTCAGGCTCAACAGTTGGGTGCTGTCGCGCTGCCAATGCTCGGCTTGGCCGAGCTGTTCGATGGCGCTGATCAGCTGGTCGATTTGACGCTGGCGCGCGTCGTGTTGCGCCAGCACTTCGAGCCGTTGTTTCAGTAGACGTGCGACGCGCTTGTCTTTTCTGCCCAGGGCCTTGAGGGTGCGCTGGATGGCGTCGCTGCCCTCGATTCTTTCCGCTGCCAACAGCCTGATGCGAGCGCTGCTGTCGTTGGCAGCCAGTTGTTCGAGTAGCGTGGTATCGGTGATTCGCGGGATGAGCCACTCACGCAGTTTTGGATCGTCGCTGTGGCGTGCGATTGCGTTTTGTAATGATGCGCCCCCACGTGTGGCGAGATGCCTGTCGATCAGGGGCAGCAAGGAGGCGTCGTTCAGCGCCGCGGGCAGCAGGGCGAGAAAACGTTGGTTGAGTGCATCTTGCACCTCAGGCGCGATATTGATGTCGATCAGCACGCGCAGATCATCAACCCGGGCGATGGCCGCCTGCCGCACGCTGGTGTCGGGGTCGTCGTTGGCGATGGTTTGTAGCAGCTTTGGGTCGTCGATGCGCTCGATCGCGCTGCGACGAACCTCAGGGTTGCTGTGTTTCCAGCGTGGTTTGATGAAACGGCTGAACATCGCTGCTTATTTCACTCGCATGCCGGGCTGGGCGCCCTCGTCGGGACTGAGGATGAAAAGCTCTTTGCCACCGGGGCCGGCGGCGAGCACCATGCCTTCGGATACGCCAAAGCGCATCTTGCGTGGCGCGAGGTTGGCGACCATCACCGTCAGCCGCCCTTCGAGATCCTCCGGCGCATAGGCTGATTTGATGCCGGCAAACACGTTGCGGGTTTCCCCGCCGAGGTCGAGCGTGAGGCGCAGCAGCTTGTCGGCGCCTTCGACGTGTTCGGCCTTGCTGATGCGCGCCACGCGTAAATCGAGTTTGGCAAAGTCGGGGAATGCGATCTCATCGGCAATTGGTTCGTCGGCCAGTGGCCCGCTGACTTTGGCGGCGGATTCCTGCTGCGCTGCCATGTCGGCCACGGCCTGGCGGGTGTCTTCGATAATAGCGTCGAGGCTTTCCTGCTCGACACGGGTCAGCAGGGGCTTGAAGCGGTTGATGGCGTGATCCGTCAGCGGCTTTTCAAGATCGGCCCACGTCAGTTCACCGGCATCGAGGAAGGCCTCGACTTTCGTCGCCAGCGCTGGCAGCACCGGCTTGAGGTAAATCATCAGCACCCGGAACAGGTTCAGTCCGGTGGTGCAGGTGTGCTGCACATGGGCGGCTTTTTCCGCCTCCTTGATCAGCACCCAGGGCTTTTCTTCGTCGATGTACTGGTTGGCCTGGTCGGCCAGCGCCATGATCTCGCGCATGGCGTGGCCGAACTCGCGCTTTTCATAGAGCGCGGCGATGGTGTCGGCTTTTCCGATCGCTTGCTGATAGAGCGCATCGTCCAGCGTCGCGCAGAGCTTGCCTTCGAACCGCTTGCTGATGAAGCCAGCGCAGCGTGATGCGATATTCACCAGCTTGCCCACCAGATCAGAATTCACTCTGGCCTTGAAGTCGTCGAGGCTGAGGTCGATGTCGTCGATGCCCGGCCCGAGCTTGGCGGCGAAGTAGTAGCGCAGGTATTCCGGGGCGAGGTGATTCAGGTAGGTCCGTGCCTGAATAAAGGTGCCGCGCGACTTGGACATTTTTTGCCCGTTGACGGTGAGGAAGCCGTGGCAATGCACCGCTGTCGGTTTGCGAAAGCCGCCGGCCTCCAGCGTCGCCGGGAAAAACAGGGTGTGGAAGTAGGCGATATCCTTGCCGATGAAGTGATGCACTTCGGTAGTGGAATCGGGCTTCCAGTATTCATCGAAGTCTTTGCCGGTGCGGTCGCAGTAGTTCTTGAAGCTGGCGAGATAGCCGATGGGGGCGTCGAGCCAGACGTACAAATACTTGCCGGGTGCGTCGGGAATCTCGAAACCCCAGTAGGGCGCGTCGCGCGAGATGTCCCAGTCAGCCAGGCCGTTTTCGAACCACTCGTCCAGCTTGTGCTGAATCTCCGGCTGCACCGGCCCGCTGCGGGTCCAGTCACGCAGCATCTCCTCGAAATCGCCGAGCTTGAAGAAATAGTGCTCCGACTCTTTTTCGATCGGCGTGGCGCCGGAAATGACCGATACCGGGTTTTTCAGCTCCGTCGGTGCATAGGTCGCACCGCAGACCTCGCAGGAGTCGCCGTACTGATCCGGCGCACCGCAACGCGGGCATTCGCCCTTGATGAAGCGATCCGGCAGGAACATCTTCGCTTCCGGATCGTAGGCTTGCTTGATAGTGCGCTTGTCGATATGCCCCGCATCTCGGGCGCGCAGGTAGATCAGGCTCGCGAACTCGCGGTTTTCTGGCGAATGGGTCGAGTAGTAGTTGTCGAAGCCAATGAGAAAGTCGGCAAAGTCAGCCTGATGCTCTTGCGACATGCGCTCGATCAGCGCCTCTGGTGTGATGCCCTCCTGCTGCGCCCGCAGCATGATCGGCGTGCCGTGGGCATCGTCGGCACAGACATAGGTGCAATCCTCGCCATGCAAGCGCTGGAATCGCGCCCAGATATCGGTCTGGATGTATTCGACCAGATGACCAAGATGGATCGGGCCGTTGGCATAGGGCAGGGCACTGGTAACCAGAATTTTGCGCATGGTGGATGGTTCTGTTTGTTGGTGTAGTGGGAAGGCGCTAGTTTATACCCGTCACGGGCGAAAATCTTGCCTTGGTTTGGGGGTAACTGTGCGGCTCCCGATCCGCTTGCCAGCAGGAATATCGTTGCGGCACCGTCATCCTCGCAGGGAAGCGGGGATCCAGGTTACAGGGATGTATGCCAGCGTAGGTGGAAGCCTTCCCTGGCACTGGATTCCGGCGTCCTGTCGGAAACACGGCGTTGATTCCACTCCGTGATGCTGCAATCGCTCAGTCGCCCCCAAACAACCGCGTCTCGATGACGCTGCACAGGCAGTGGATCACCAACAGGTGGCTTTCCTGCACATAGGCGGTGGATTTGGCGGGGATACGGATTTCGATGTCGTGTTCTTCCAGCGCTTGAGCCAGTGGGCCGCCATCGCCGCCGGTCAGGGCGATGACCCACATGCCGCGGCTGTGGGCGGCTTTGACGGCGGCGATGATGTTGGCCGATTGTCCGCTGGTGGAGATGGCGAGCAGGCAGTCGCCGGGTAACCCCAGCGAGAGGATCTGGCGGGAGAAAATCTGCTCGTAGGCGTAGTCGTTGGCGACCGAGGTCAGCGTCGAGCTGTCGGTGGTCAGGGCAATGGCTGGCAGTCCGGTGCGGCTGGTTTCGAAGCGGTTCAGCAACTCGGATGAAAAATGCTGCGCATCGGCCGCGGAACCGCCGTTGCCGCAGCTCAATACCTTGTGGCCGTTTTGCAGTGCATCGGCCAGCCGGATCGAGGCGCGTTCGATGAAGGGTGGCAGTAGTTCCAGCCCACGTTTCTTTACTTCGATGCTGGTTTCGAAACGCTCGCGGATATGCTCGATGGTCATTTCAGTACTCCATGTCGAATGCGCGCTTGATCCAGTTCGGTTCGCTGTCACCGTCGATTGCGATAACGTCGAAACGGCAGGCCGTATCGAGCTTGTGCTGTTGCAGATAGTGTAGCCCGGTTTTGCTGAGTTTCCGGATCTTGTTGCGGTTGACGCTGGCGGCGGCACCGCCGAAGCGTCGATTGCGGCGGTAGCGCACTTCGACAAATACAAGCGTGTCACCGTCTTGCATGATCAAGTCGATTTCACCGTGGCGGCAGCGGTAGTTGCTGTCGCGGTATTTGAGCCCTTGTCGTTGCAGGAACGCTCGGGCGCGGTTTTCCTGCTGCCGGCCGCGTAGCAGGGTTTTCATTCGTTGAATGGGATGGCGTGCAGCGGTGGCTGTGTGCCGATGTCTGATGCGGGGGCGATTGCGGGTTGCGGTGATGGTGAAACATCTGTATTGCCGTATTCCATGGCAGGTATCACCCGTGGCGGGTGTAGTGGTTTTGCCTGGCCGCGGCTGAAGCGCGCCCAGCCAAGGCTGCGATGGATGCGGTTGCGCTGATCCAGTGTGAGCGTGCCGGACAGTCCCGGCACTCCCGCAGCGTTGCCGGCGGACTGGATCAGCTTCGGCGCGGTTGCCAGGGCGTCGTAACCGAAAGCGAACAGGCGGGGATGGTGTCGTGCGGTGTTGTCCAGGTCATCGGGTTTGGGTGCGTCAGCGGGGGCGTAGCCGAGCAGCCATGGGATCTCGGTCAGCGACAGCCGGTTCAGGTCGCGATTGGCGCTGCGGTCAGGATAGCCGCTCCAGACCTGTGAGATGGCGTAGGCTGGCAGCGAATCGATGAAGTGGAATTTGATCAGCGGCATCAGCAAGCGCGCCTCCTGCGGACTCGCGGCGATAAAAACGGCCTGGGCGCCGACTCTGTTGACGTGGGTTTTGGGATCCGGCTTGAGCGCCCGTTTGATGACATTGGAGTGGTCGTTACTGCGCGCCTTGAAGCGCCCAACGGCGACCAGCTCGCCGCCGCTCTGACGGATCGTATCCTCCAGTGCTCGCAGGATGCGATCACCCCAGTTGCCTTTGGGCACGATGGCAGCGATCCGGCTGTGGCCATCGGCGAGCATTTGCCGGGCAGCCTGGTGTGCCTCGTCTTCCGGCAGCAGCGCGAACTGGAACAGGTTGGGATTGGCCAGGGTGGGATTTTTACCGTGATTGAGTGAGATGACGGGGACAGGCAGCTGTTCGCTGGCGAGGTGGTCTACCTGTATCTTGTCCATGGGGCCGATTACCAGCTCGGCACCTTCGGCGACGGCTTGCCGATAGCGCTCGATAATATTGCCTTGGGCGCTATCGTAGACTTTGATGGCAGTATCGGGGCGTTGGTATTTTGCTGCCATGATGCCTTCCAGGATCACGTTGGCAACCTTGGCAAGTGGGCCGCTGGTTGGGAGCAGCACAGCCACCCGACCGACTTGTGCTGGCAGCGTCGAGCCCTCTCTTGGCATTGCACGGGGGCGCAGGGCATCGACGTAGTCAGGATAGGCAGGGTGATTGCGGTATTCCTGTTCCCAGCGCGACAGCTGGGATTCCAGTGCCTCGGGGGAATCGGCAGTAGTCTTGGCGATATAGGCGAGTTCGGTCCATCCCTTGTCTAGTGGCGATAACGGTTGTGCCAGCCGTTTTGACAAATCCTGTGTCGATAGCGCCATCAGCTTGCTCCAGGCGCCGGAGTTGGCAACCGCGCCAGACAGTGCGCCCGGGCGGGGTGCGGGGAAGTTGGGGGTTGGTTGCGCATCGGCGGGGCGTTGGAAACCCACTTTTTCGCGAGCCTCGTCCAGCAGTGCGCTGATCGTGCGCTGTAGCTTGGCGGGGGCGCTGTGGCTGGGGAAGTTGAGTTTTTCCAGTACGCCGGCATAGTTGCCCTGGCTGCGGGCGATGCGCGCGGCAACCAGCCTGGCATGGATCAAGGTAACGTGGTCCAGGTGGCTTTCATCGACGCTGTCTAGTATTTGTGATGCCTGGGCGCTGTTGCCGGCCAGCCACGCCATCTCTGCCGCCTTGGCCTTCCATTTTTCGCCTTCACTGGCCGGCAGTTTGTTGGCGGTGAGCAGGTACATATCGCTTGCCTGCTGGTAGTTGCCTTGCTTTTCATAGAGCCGGGCCTGGCGGATCGGTGTTTCATCGAGAGAGATTGCGGCAACGGGTACGGATATTGTCAGTAGCAACAGAATCGCCAGCAGAAAACCCGCAGCGCGGTTAATATGTATTGAGAAATGCATTCGGTTAATCGGCTCTGGCAGGAATGGCGGGCATTTTATATCAAATCAACGGGTGGGGGGGTCTAATCGTTACAATGGTCCTGATGTGGCAAAAAGTGTCAGCGTCCCCGGTCTTATGGGCTCCTGGTGGAGGAAACTCGTATCTTTCCGGAGATTGCAGGGGGGCAGGTGGAAAAGGTGACCTGAAGTGGCCCGCAGATGGTTGAGCAGCAAACCGGCAAGGGAGTCCTTTTTATCGTGGCGACCCCGATTGGCAATCTCGACGATATCAGCGCGCGTGCTGTCGAGGTGCTGGGGCAGGCTGATCTGGTTGCTGCCGAGGATACCCGGCACACTGCCGGCCTGCTGGCGCATCTCGGCCTGAAAAAGAGGTTGCTGAGTCTGCATTCTTTCAATGAGTCTGCGCGTACCGCGCCGATACTGGAAGCGCTTGCCGAAGGACAGTCGGTGGCGTTGGTGTCCGATGCCGGCACGCCGCTGATCAGCGATCCGGGCTTTCCCTTGGTGCGGGCGGCGAGAGAGGCGGGTTTCAGGGTCTCTCCCATTCCAGGCTCCAGTGCGTTGGTGGCAGCGTTGTCGGTGTCCGGGCTTCCCTGTGATCGTTTTGTTTTCGAAGGATTCCTGCCGCCAAAGTCGGGTGCTCGGCAGCAGCGGCTGGCGCTGCTGCGTGATGAGCCCAGAACGCTGGTGTTTTATGAGTCGCCCCACCGGATCGAGGCAGCGGTCGAGGACATGATTACCGTCATCGGTGGTGAACGCATGGCCGTGCTGCTGCGTGAGTTGACCAAGACTTTCGAGCAGATCCATGCTGCCTCATTGCTGGAGATGCGGGACTGGCTGGCGGCGGACGCCAACCATCGACGTGGTGAGTTTGTCGTCGTGCTGGCCGGGGCCGAGGAACGCGAGCCGGGCGTCGAGGCACAGGAGAAGATGTTACGGGTATTGCTGGACTACCTTAGTGTCAAGGATGCCGCTGCCGCTGCTGCGCGTTTGAGCGGTGTATCGAAGCGTGCGCTGTACCAGTTGGCACTAACGATAAAGGGGTGACAGCCCGGAATTCTCACCGGCTCACTACTGCGGCCGCCCAATGCGGTGCGCTAGCTGGTGTTCACTCGGTCGGGCTGTTCGACGTAGTGTCAACTACGCCTGCGCGGCCCTCGGTCGTGAACACCAGCTATCACACTCACCTTGAGTGGCCTCGCTACGTGACCCGGTAAGAAATCCGGGCTAGAATCACCACCAGAGTTGGCCAGGCAATCGCTGTTCCACAAGGAATGGAGGAAAGTCCGGGCTCCACAGGGTAAGGTGCCAGGTAACGCCTGGGCGGCGCAAGCCGACGGAAAGTGCAACAGAAAACATACCGCCGATGGCCTTCGGTTTCCGTAGGCACAGGTAAGGTTGAAATGGTGCGGTAAGAGCGCACCGCGCAGGTGGCAACACGCTGCGGCATGGTAAACCCCACCCGGAGCAAGGCCAAATAGGGGCGCATTGGGTGTGACCCGCACCGCGCCCGGGTAGGCTGCTTGAGGGAGTTGGCGACAGCTCTCCCAGATGAATGATTGTCCTCGACAGAACCCGGCTTATCGGCCAACTCTGATCATTTTTTGCGGCCGGCCAAACGGCCGGTCGCATCATATCTGGTAGGTGTCATGACGGGTTTTTTCACGTCGCCACCTCCATCTTGAACAAATGTGAAAATCTCTCTTCCGGGTTTTGCCACTTTCTCCCCCGCGCCCGCATTTTGCGGCGATCCAACCTAAAGTTGTTCCTCAGATGGTTTGTCTAATCCTCTGATTAGTCTCGCTATTCCTTTGCGTGTTTTTGTGACTGTCGTCACCATCGAGTGCCTGATAACTCATTGTTTCTCAAGGGGAAGTCCGGTCTTGTTACCTTGACGTGGAAAATGGTGGCAACTATAGTGGAGATCTGTGGCGAGAAGTGTCAAATTGTGGAAGATTTGGGGTTTCGCGTCATTGGGGTAGCCCGGACTTCTCACCGGGTGGCGAGATGGTCGCGCAGGGCTTTGGATTCAAAGAACAAGCGAGGGCTCGTCAATCCGGTGAGAAGTTCGGGCTAGTTCCGGGTAGCCAGTACAACGAGCAGCTTCATGTATCGCGGCGCAAATCATCTGAATCTCGACGAAAAGGGTCGCATCACCATGCCTACCCGCTATCGCAGCGAGATTCTTGCGTCTTGTGGCGGGCGTCTTGTCATCACCGTCGATACGGCTCATTGCCTGATGATCTATCCGTTTCCGCAGTGGGAGCGGATCGAGGAGGCGTTGATGTCGCGGCCGAACATGGATCGGCAGGTGCGCCGCCTCCAGCGCATGTTGGTTGGTAACGCGCATGAGGCTGAAATGACGGCTCAGGGGCGCATTCTGGTGGCGCCATCGTTGCGCGAATTCGCCGGCCTGAAGAAGCAGGTGACACTGGTGGGGCAAGGTAACAAGTTTGAGCTGTGGGATGCCGAGCGCTGGAAGGCGCAGACGGAGCTGTGGCTTGCAGAAGAAGCTGAACTGGAAGGTGCCAGCGAAGCGCTGTCGTCGTTGCAGCTTTGATGTCGGCGCAGCGTTTGGAGCATGTGCCGGTGCTGTTGCACGAAGCGTTGCAGGCGCTTGATATCAAGCCGGAAGGCGCTTATCTCGATGGCACTTTTGGTCGTGGCGGACACGCCGCCGCGGTGCTCGAGCGATTGGAGCCGGGCGGCCGGTTGTATGGTCTGGACAAGGACCTCGCAGCGGTGCGGGTAGCTAAGGAGTTGGCGGCGAAGGATAGCCGGTTCATATTCCGCAAAGGGAGTTTTGCGCAGATGGATGGGTTGGTCGGAATGCTGGCGGATTTCAAAGGACTTGATGGCGTGTTGCTGGATCTCGGTGTCTCATCGCCGCAACTGGATACGCCCGAGCGAGGCTTCAGCTTTTCGAGTGATGGGCCGTTGGACATGCGCATGGATACGACGACCGGAGAGTCGGTCGCGCAATGGCTGGAAACAGCGTCAGAAGCCGAGATTGCAGATGTGCTCTGGCGCTTTGGGGAGGAGCGGTTTTCGCGCCGTATTGCGCGCCGGATCGTGGCGGCGCGGCAGCAGAAACCGGTGGATACGACAGCAGAACTGGCGGAATTGATCCGCGCTGCCATTCCAAACAGGGAGATGAAAAAAGACCCGGCAACGCGCAGTTTTCAAGCGTTGCGGATTTTCATCAATCGCGAGCTGGAGGATCTTCAGCTGGGGTTGGAGAAATCGGTAGAAATGCTGCGTCCTGGGGGGCGTCTGGTTGTGATCAGCTTTCATTCTCTCGAAGATCGAATCGTCAAGCGCTTCATGCGCAAGATGTCCCTGCCTGAGCGCCTGCCACGCCGCTTGCCGGTCGTGGATGCTGACATCACCATGCCCATGAAAACAATCGGCAAGGCCATCAAGCCTGGCGCCGAAGAGATTGCACGCAATCCGCGCTCGCGCAGTGCGGTCATGCGTGTCGCGGAGAAGCTGACATGAGCTGGCGTGTCGCTGCGGTCTGGTTGCTGGCATTTGCGGTCGTGATCACCGCCTTTGGCGTGGTGGTCAGTCGCCAAAATGCGCGTCAGGCATATAAGGAGCTGGTTCGTCTGGAGCAGGTTCGCGATGAACTTGAGGTGGAGTGGGGGCGGCTGCAGCTGGAGCTGGGAGCGCAAGGCACACTCGCGCGTGTCGAAAGCAAGGCACGCAACGAGCTGGGCATGACAATGCCCGCCATTGGCGATGCAGTGATGGTGTTGCCATGAAAAAGCAACAGCAGAAGAATCAGATCGACAATCCGATCTATCCCTGGCGTCGCTATGCTGTGTTGACCTTGTTCATTGCCGGCATGGGGCTGCTGGCAGCACGGGCGGTTGAGTTGCAGGTTTTTCAGCATGACTTTCTCAGCAAGAAAGGCTTGCGCAGCCAAACGCGTGTCGTCGAGATTCCTGCGCACCGTGGCGATATTCTCGACCGCTCAGGTGAGCCGCTGGCGATTTCCACACCGGTCGATTCCATTTGGGTCGATCCACGCAAGATAGAGCTGACCGATCGGGCTGTTAAAGGCTTGGCGAGCCTGCTGAAGATGCGTGAAACCGATATCGTGAAAAAAGTCGAGACCGCGCGTGCAAAGGGTAAGGGGTTTATCTATCTCAAACGTCAGTTGACGCCGGAACTGGCCAAGGCAGTGCTTGGGCTTGGTGTTCGTGGTGTCGGTGCGCAGCGCGAATACCGTCGTTTCTATCCGATGGGTGAGGTTTTCGGTCACGTGGTTGGCTTTACCGGTATCGATGATCAGGGGCTGGAAGGCATTGAACTGGCCTATGATGACTGGTTGCGCGGCGAGCCGGGTGCCAGGCGGGTGGTACGCGAAGGCCGTGGCGGTGTGATCGATGATGTCGAGCTGATTTCCCCGGCGCACCCCGGTAAGCCATTGACGCTGAGTATCGATGGTCGCATTCAGTATCTGGCTTACCGTGAACTCAAGGCCGCCATTAAGCGTCACAAGGCTGATTCCGGCTCTGTCGTGGTGCTTGATCCGCATACTGGCGAGGTGTTGGCAATGGTCAATCAGCCTGCGTTCAACCCCAATGACCGACACCAGCGCAAGGGTGAGCGGACCCGCAATCGCGCGGTCACCGATGTATTCGAGCCGGGCTCCACCGCCAAGCCATTTACCATCGCCGCCGCGCTAGAGGCTGGAGGCTGGGAGGCGAACACTATTGTGGATACGGGGCCTGGTCACTATCGCGTGGGTGGTTACACCATCAAGGATTCGAAAAATCACGGCAAGATCGATCTGAGCGAGATCATCAGTCAGTCGAGCAATGTCGGTGCCAGCAAGGTTGCCTTGCAGCTTGAAGCGATGGATCTGTATGCAGTGTTCGAACGTGTCGGCTTTGGTGTCAGCACCGGGAGTGGCCTGCCGGGAGAGGTGGGTGGTGTCTTGCGTAACTGGGCCAACTGGTATCCGGCGGACCAGGCAACCCTCTCTTTTGGGTATGGCTTTTCGGCCACGACATTGCAGTTGGCGCAGGCTTATGCGGTGCTGGCTGCTGATGGTGTGCGGCATCCGGTGACCCTGGTCAAGGGGCAGGCCGCGGTTGAGCCGGAACGGGTGCTGTCAGCGGCGACGGCGCGCAAGGTCAGGGCAATGATGGAGCGGGTGATACAGCCCAGCGGTACGGGTTATCGTGCTGCCATTGAAGGCTATCGTGTTGCTGGCAAAACGGGGACCGCGAAAAAGCTTGTCAAGGGTGTCTACTCCGAAGATGCCTATACGGCAGTCTTTGCCGGCATGGCGCCAGCTGCTGCCCCGCGTCTGGTCGCAGTTGTTGTTATTCATCACCCCCGCCAAGGCGGCTTTTATGGTGGTGAGGTGGCGGCACCGGTATTCTCGAAGATCATGACGCGTGCACTGCGCTTTCTCAACGTTGTTCCTGATGACATGCTGCGCCAGCCGAAGGGGGCACAAGTATGATGTCGGGTCTGCATCTTTCATCGCTACCGCGGCTGGCGGATCTGCTGCCTGATATTGTCGTGCCGTCGGCAGACAATCCCGAAATCAGCGGCATTGCGATGGACAGTCGCTCGGTACGCCCAGGCTTTCTGTTTCTGGCCTGTAAGGGCTTGAGGTCGCACGGGATGATGTTTGCTGCGGATGCCATTGCCCAAGGCGCCGCCGCCGTTGCCTGGGAGCCGGACGGTGTCGAAGGTGCCAACCTGCCACTGCCTGCGATTCGTGTGGAGCGGCTGGGTGAACGGGCTGGTGAGATCGCGGCACGCTTCTATGGTCGCCCGTCTGAGCAGTTGGATGTCATTGGTATCACCGGTACCAATGGAAAGACTTCGATAGCGCACTATCTGGCGCAGTCGCTCGATCGCCCCGAAGCCCGCGCCGGCATCATCGGTACGCTCGGCGTTGGTCTCTATGGTGAAGCCGTCTCTTCTGCGCACACTACGCCGGATGTGGTTTCCAATCATCGCCTGCTGGCCGAGTTCCTGCGCCGCGGGGCAGCGACTGTAGCAATGGAGGTTTCATCTCATGCGCTCGACCAGGGACGCGTCAATGCGCTGCACTTCAATACCGCCGTGTTCACCAATCTGAGCCATGACCATCTTGACTACCACGGCAGTCTTGATGCCTATGCTGCCGCCAAGCGCAAGCTCTTTACCTGGCCGGGTCTGGAATCGGTGGTCATCAATGCGGATGACGCGGTGGGTGCCGAGCTGTTGCAGCAACTGCCATCGACTGTGCGCCGGGTTGCCTGCTCGTTGCGTGGGCCGATGGACGATCTGTTATCCGTCTGGGCGGACAATATCGAAGCGACCGCTATTGGCATGGCCTTCGATCTGCGCACACCTTGGGGCGAGGGGCGGGTGCAGAGTCGGCTGGTGGCACGCTTCAATGTGGCGAACTTGCTGGAGACGGCGGCAGTATTACTGCTGCGTGGCGAAGACTTCGCCTCGGTCGTTCAGCGTCTGGAGCAGCTGCGCCCTGTCGCTGGCCGCATGGAAACCTTTGGCGGTGACGGTCAGCCATTGGTCATCATCGACTATGCGCACACGCCCGATGCGCTGCAGCAAGCACTGCAAGCTGCTCGCGCCCATGCTGCCGATCGGGTGATCTGTGTGTTTGGCTGTGGTGGTGATCGTGATGCCGCTAAGCGGCCTGAGATGGGGCGTATTGCCGAATCGCTGGCCGATATCGCCATCATCACCAATGACAACCCGCGTGGCGAAGCAGCTGAGCAGATCGTGGCCGATATCCGCAATGGACTGAGTGCGCCTGATCTGCTGCCCGTCATGCTCGACCGCAAGGCGGCCATTGAAGCGGCACTGTCGCTGGCAGGTGCCGACGACGTGGTGCTGATCGCCGGCAAGGGACACGAGGATTACCAGATCATCGGCAAGCAGCGCTTCCCGTTCAGTGACCGTGCAATTGTGGCTGAATGGCTGGAGGCGCGGTCATGAGCTGGCTGATGCTGTCGGATGTGGCGCAGATGCTCGGTGGTCAGGTGCATGGCGAGGATGTCGCGCTCGAACAGGTATCGACCGATACACGTAGCGCCACAGCCGGTGCGCTCTTTTTCGCGCTGCAAGGGCCGAACTTCGATGCCCATGAGGTGCTTGATCAGCAGCCCGATCTGCCGTTGGCCGCATTGGTGCTGAGCCGTCCAGTAAATCATCCGGCATCCTATGTACTGGTGGAGGATACTCGCGAGGCGCTGGGGTGGCTGGCCGCAGCCTGGCGTCAGCGGCTCGACCTTCGTGTGATAGGGCTGACTGGCAGCAACGGCAAGACTACTGTCAAGGAGATGGTGGCCAGCATCTGCTCCCGCCGCGGAGCGACTTTGGCGACGCTGGGCAACTTGAACAACGACATTGGTGTGCCGCTGACGCTGCTGCGGCTGCGCTCCGAACATGATTTCGCCGTGATCGAGATGGGTGCGAATCATGTGGGTGAAATCGCGTATCTCACCGAGCTGGTGAAGCCGGATGTTGCGCTGCTGATCAATGCGACGGCGGCGCATTTGGAAGGCTTCGGCTCGATCGAGGCGGTGGCGCAGGCCAAGGGCGAGATTTTCACTGGTCTCGATGACAGGGGTGTTGCCATCATCAATGCCGACTCCCCCTTCGCTGCCCAGTGGGAAGAATTGAACCATGAGCGTCAGGTGGTACTGTTCGGCGAGGCTGAGCGCGCCCATTGCCGTGTCGTCGATATGGCTGCCGCTAGGCTTGATTTGCATGGTGAGTGGATTGCCCCCGCGCTCCAGCTGGTGGGCCGGCACAATGTATTGAATGCCGCCGCCGCAGCGGCGGCTGCGCTGGCTGCGGGTGTTGATGCCAACGCGGTTTTGGAAGGACTGGAAGCGGTCGAGCCGGTTTCCGGCCGGCTGCGCCAGATCGCGGGGCCACGCGGCGCCACGCTGATCGATGACAGCTACAACGCCAATCCAGCATCCTTGCAAGCGGCGATCGACGTTCTTGCGGGGTGTGCCGGCCGGCGTTATCTCGTGCTGGGCGACATGGCGGAGCTGGGTGATGAAGCCAGTGAGTGTCATGTGGCCATCGGTGAGTATGCACGAGAGCAGGGGCTGGATGGCTTGTTCTCGCTGGGGCCGCTCAGTGCGCTGGCCGCAGAAGCTTTTGGTGCTGGCGCTGTGGCGTTCGATTCGCTGGACGCCCTGGTGGCGCATCTGGTGACGTTACTGGCAGAGGATGTCACGCTGCTGATCAAGGGCTCACGCTCGGCCGCCATGGAACGCGTGCTCACTGCACTGACAAACGCTTCCGGCAACGGAAACAATGGGGAGAAAAGCCATGCTGCTTAGTCTGCTGGATTATCTCACCCAGTTTCACAGTGGTTTCCGTGCCTTTGAATTCATTACCATGCGCGCCATCATGGGTGTGCTGACGTCACTGGTCATCTCGCTGCTGTTTGGCCCCTGGCTGATTCGCCGGTTGACGGGAGCCAAGATCGGTCAGCCGGTGCGTGACGATGGGCCGGAAAGTCATTTCTCGAAGGCGGGTACGCCGACGATGGGCGGTTTGCTGATCCTGGTGTCGATTGCCATCTCGACACTGTTGTGGAGTGACTTGACCAACCGTTATGTCTGGGTTGTGTTGCTGGTAACGCTGGGTTTTGGTCTGGTCGGTGGTATCGACGACTATCAGAAACTGCGCTATGGCAACTCGAAGGGCATCTCCGCGAAAGCGAAGCTGTTCGGGCAGTCGGTGATTGCGTTGGCTGCCGCGACCTTTCTCTATATGACAGCGGATAATCCTGCCGAACTGACGCTGCTGTTCCCGGTGTTCAAGGAGTGGCAGATCTATCTCGGCGTGTTCTACATTCCCTGGGTGTTTCTGGTCGTTGTTGGTGCCAGCAATGCGGTGAACCTGACCGATGGCCTCGACGGCCTGGCGATCATGCCGACCGTGCTGGTGGCTTCCGCGCTGGGCGCGATTGCTTACTTCACCGGCCACTTCAGGTTTGCCGACTATCTGAACATTCCCTTTATCAGTGGTGTTGGTGAGATCGCAGTATTTTGCGCAGCGATGGTCGGCGCCGGGCTCGGGTTTCTCTGGTTCAACACCTATCCAGCCCAGGTGTTCATGGGCGATATCGGTGCCCTGGCGCTCGGTGCGGCGCTTGGTATCGTTGCTGTGATCAGTCGCCACGAATTGGTGCTCTTCATCATGGGCGGCGTGTTCGTCATGGAGGCTGTGTCGGTGATGATGCAGGTGGCCTCCTTCAAGCTGACCGGCAAGCGGATCTTTCGCATGGCCCCGATTCACCATCATTTCGAGCTGAAGGGTTGGCCGGAGCCACGGGTCATCGTGCGCTTCTGGATCATCACACTGATCCTTGTGCTGATTGGCTTTGCCACGTTGAAGGTGAGGTGAGCAGATGCCAATGAATCATCACGCTTCACCGGGTTTCTTCACGCTGCGGTTGCAGCAGCCGTTCGACACCAGCCTGTTCATTGCGGTTGCGCTACTGGTTGGGCTGGGCCTGGTCATGGTGGCTTCGGCCTCAATTGGTATTGCCGACTCGAAATACCACAATCCGCTGCACTTCATTCTGCGCCAAAGCATCTATGTCGCGTTGGGGGCCGGTTTTGGCTGGATGATGTATCACATTCCACTGCGTTTTTGGGAAACCGCCGGGTTGGTGCTGTTGCCGGTGTCATTCCTGTTGCTGGTCGTGGTGCTGATTCCCGGCGTTGGCAAGACAGTGAACGGTGCTACCCGTTGGGTCATGCTTGGTCCGTTCAGTCTGCAGCCGTCCGAGTTCGTTAAGTTGCTGATGGTGCTCTATACCGCCAGCTATATTGTGCGTCATGGCGAAGCTTTGCGAGGTACACTGACAGGCTTCATCAAGCCACTGTTGGTGGTCGGTGCGACGACCGCATTATTGCTGTTAGAGCCGGATTTTGGCGCGGCCGCCGTCATTCTGTTGGTGACGATGGGTATGTTGTTTGTGGGCGGTGTGCGGTTCCTGCAGTTTATCGGCCTGTTTGCGGCCGTGGCTGCTGTGTTTGCGGTGCTCGCCATTACCTCGCCCTATCGGATGCAGCGTTTGACGAGTTTCCTCGACCCCTGGCAAGACCCTTACAACACGGGTTTTCAGCTCACTCAGTCGCTGATTGCAATTGGCTCAGGGTCTTGGGATGGGGTTGGTCTGGGTAGCAGTGTGCAGAAACTCGCCTATCTGCCGGAAGCACACAACGACTTCATGTTTGCAATTCTTGCCGAGGAACTGGGTCTGATCGGTGTCTTCGTGGTGTTGCTACTGTTTGTCTATGCGGTATTGCGCAGTTTTTCGATTGGCGCCAGGGCGGAGCGTATCGGCCACTATTTCGGCGCCTACGTCGCTTACGGGATCGGGCTGTGGCTTGGCATCCAGGCGTTCGTCAATATCGGCGTCAACATGGGCGTGTTGCCAACGAAAGGTCTGACGTTGCCATTCATGAGCGCCGGCGGCAGTTCAATGCTGGCGATGTGCGCTGCGGTGGGGGTATTGCTCCGCGTGCACAGTGAAATCCATGCGTTGGAGCAGAAGGGCATTCGCAGCCGCAGCAGAAAGGACAAGGGGGCGGGCAAATGACTGCGCCAATGCTGATCATGGCGGGTGGTACCGGTGGTCATATCTTCCCCGCGCTGGCGGTGGCCGATGAACTGCGCCGTTGTGACGTGCCGGTGATCTGGCTAGGCTCCCGTGGTGGTATGGAAACGAGAATTGTTCCTGAGCATGGTATTCCCATCGTCGCGCTGCGGGTCAAGGGTTTGCGGGGCAAGGGGCTGCTGACGTTGTTGCTGGCACCGTTCAAGTTGTCGTTTGCCGTGATTGAGGCTGCACGTGCGATTTTGCGCTATCAGCCGCAGGCGGTGCTCGGTCTCGGTGGGTTTGCCTCGGGGCCAGGTGGAATCGCCGCCTGGATTCTGCGCAAACCGGTATTCATCCATGAGCAAAACGCAATATCTGGTATGACTAACCGATGGCTGGCACGAATTAGCCGATGTGTGATGCTGGGTTTTCCACAAGGATTTCGTACAGTAGCAACCACTCGTCCGGTAATTTTTACCGGAAATCCGGTCAGAAGCGAGATCGTTGCCCTGCCGCCAGCAGAAACACGGCTGGCGGATCGTGGTGGCTCCATTCGCCTGCTGGTGATTGGCGGCAGTCTTGGCGCATTGAAGTTGAATACGATGCTGGCGCCAGCGGTTGCGAAAATTCGCGACGCGGAGATCGAGATTTGGCACCAGTGCGGTGCGCGTCACCTGGACGCAACCCGCCGTGCCTACGACGATGCGGGCATGAGCGCACGCATCGAACCTTTTATCGATGATATGGCTGGAGCCTACGGATGGGCCGATCTGGTTGTGGCAAGGGCGGGAGCACTGACGGTGGCTGAGCTGATTCAGGTTGGCGTCGCTGCGGTGCTCGTGCCTTACCCGTATGCGGTCGATGATCACCAGACGGCCAATGCGCGTGTCCTTGTCGAAGCGGGTGCTGCAAAGCTGCTGGCTGATGGCGAGCTGACTGCCGAGACACTCGCGGGTCAACTGCAACCGCTCGTTACCGATCGTAGCAAGCTGTTTGCCATGGCCACGGCTGCAGCACCGCTGCGGACACCCACGGCGGCACGCCATGTCGCCGAGGTCTGCCTGCGCGAACGCCGCTGTGACGAGGAGGTGCGCCCATGAGGCCGATTGCTGATTCCGCGCTCGCACAGCGTATCAAGCGCATTCATTTTGTCGGTATCGGTGGCTCCGGGATGGGTGGCATCGCCGAGGTGCTGATCAATCTGGGCTACAAGGTCAGTGGTTCCGATCTTGCCGACAACGCGGTAACGCGCCGTCTGGAGGCACTGGGCGCGACCATTCACAAGGGGCATGCGGCGGAACTGGTCGATGGTGCTTCCGTGGTGGTGATCTCCAGTGCGGTCAAGGATGACAATCCCGAAGTGGTCGCTGCACGCGAGCAGCGCATCCCGGTGATTCCTCGCGCCGAGATGCTCGCCGAGCTGATGCGCTTCCGCGAGAGCATCGCTGTGGCGGGTACCCATGGCAAGACGACCACCACCAGCCTGTTGGCCAGCATTCTCGCCGAAGGTGGGTTAGACCCGACCTTTGTCATTGGCGGCCGCCTCAACAGCACAGCCAGCCATTCGCGTCTCGGCAATGGGCGCTACCTCGTCGCCGAGGCCGATGAAAGCGATGCCTCTTTCCTCCATCTGCTGCCGGTGATGGCCATCGTCACCAATATCGATGCCGATCACTTGTCGACCTATGGCGGTGATTTTGCGCGTTTGCGAGACGTTTTCGTCGAGTTTCTGCACAACATGCCGTTTTACGGACTGGCTGTGGTGTGCCTCGATGATCCGGGTGTGCAGGACATTCTGCCGCGCGTCACCCGGCCGTTGCTGACCTATGGCATCGATACTGAAGCCGACCTTCGCGCCTACGATATCCACTATGCCGGTGCCGGTAGCCGTTTCAAGGTCGATTTGCCAGGCCGTGATGCACCGCTGGAGGTAAGCCTCAATATGCCGGGCAGGCACAATGTACTGAATGCGCTGGCTGCGATCGGCATCTCGCTACAGCTGGGGTTGACGGATCAGGCCATCCAGCGCGCATTGGCCGGTTTTCAGGGTGTTGGTCGCCGCTTTCAGATTGCGGGCGAGTTTCCGACCAGCGCCGGCTCGCTGATGCTGGTCGATGACTATGGGCATCACCCGACCGAGGTGGCGGCAACATTGGCTGCCGTGCGCACCGCGTGGCCGGAGCGTCGCAATGTATTGATTTTCCAGCCGCACCGTTATACCCGGACGCGTGATTTGTTCGAGGATTTCACCCGCGTGCTGAGTGAGGCGGATGTGCTGCTGGTGCTGGAGGTCTATGCCGCCAACGAGACGCCCATTCCTGGTGCCGACAGCCGAACGCTGTGTCGCGCCATTCGTGCTCGTGGCAAGACCGATCCGGTATTTGTCGAGAATGTAGAGGAGCTTCACGCCACGCTGCTCGATGTAGCGCGTGACGGCGATATCGTCATTACGCAGGGGGCCGGCAGTGTGGGCGCACTGTCGGCCGATCTGGTCGAACAGCTCAAGGGGGGCAGTCAATGAAAGCACGGACACCGCAAGCGTTTGGCAGGGTAGCCGTGTTGATGGGCGGGTGGTCGTCGGAGCGGGAGATCTCGCTTCGTGGTGGCACTGCGGTACTGGAAGCCCTGCGCTCGAAGGGTGTCGATGCGGTTGGGGTCGATGTCGACCGCAATATCGATCAGACACTGCGGGCGGGGCGTTTCGATCGCGTGTTCAACCTGCTGCATGGCCCAGGTGGCGAGGATGGTGTGATTCAGGGGTTGCTCGATATTCTGGCGCTGCCGTACACCGGCAGTGGCGTGGCAGCATCTGCGCTGACCATGGATAAGGTGATGACCAAGCGTGTCTGGCAGTCCGCAGGATTGCCAACACCCGCGTTCCGCGAACTCGGGCCCGACAGTGACTGGCGGGACGTGGTGTCAGCATTGGGCCTGCCACTGATCGTCAAGCCGGCCTGCGAGGGGTCCAGCATTGGCATGAGCAAGGTGATGACGCTCGAAGCGCTGCCGGCGGCCTGGGAGAAAGCCGCGCGTACGGGCCACCGGGTGCTTGCCGAACAATGGATTCGTGGCGGCGAATACACCGTCGCGATCGTGGGTGATCAGGCCTTGCCACTGATCAAGGTGGAGACGCCGCACAGCTTTTATGACTTCGATGCCAAGTACAGCTCCGATCACACCAAGTATCTCTGCCCCTGCGGTCTTGACTATGTCGAGGAGGATGTCTTGCAGAAGTTGAGCCTGGAGGCTTTCAGGCTGTTGGGCTGCACGGGCTGGGGGCGCGTGGACCTGATGCTGGACAACAATCACCAGCCCTGGCTGATCGAGGTCAATACCGTGCCGGGCATGACCAGTCATAGCCTGGTGCCGAAAGCCGCGGCAGCGATAGGTGTCGATTTTGCGACGCTGGTGCTGCATATCCTGGAGCTGACATTGAGTGACAGCATGCCAATGAATACGGACAACGGGGAGGATTTGCGTCATGCCGGCTAAACGCCGACGTGCCACCAAGCGGGGCAGGCAGGCCAGGCGCCGTAGGCACTGGGATCTGCGTGCGCGTCTGCTGATGTTGCAGCGGTGGTTGCGACCGGCGTTGATATCGTTACTGATATTGGTGGCAGCGACTGGTGGCTGGCACAGCTATCAATGGTTGATGCAGCCGACGACTTTGCCGATCCGCAGCGTGACGTTGGCGGGTGAGCTGAGACATGTGGCGCCGCAGGATTTGCAGGCCTTGTTGCGAGACGAAGTCGGGCAGGGCTTTTTTGGTGTCGACTTGGCGGCGATCAAGCGCAAGGTCGAAAGTTTGCCGTGGGTTTACCAGGCTTCACTGCGGCGAATCTGGCCTGACCGTTTGCAGGTGACCATCGAGGAGCAACGACCGATCGCCCGCTGGGGCGACGAAGCCTTGGTCAATCGATATGGCGATATTTTTCAGGCACCTGTTGCGTCGGAAAACATGGAGTTGCCGGTGATCATGGGGCGTCGCGACCGTTGCAAGGTACTGATCAAGGATTTTACGAGCGCCGACGAACTGCTGTACCCGCTCGGCTTGAAGCTGGTGTCGTTAAGTGAAGACGAGCGGGGCGACCAGCGATTGCTGCTGGCGAATGGCACTCGCCTGGCGCTTGGGCGGAAGCATCGGCAGGAGCGTCTGCAGCGCTTTGTCGCTTCCTATCGCAATACCTTGCAGCCATTGATTGCTGACGTCGCCCGGTTCGATTTGCGTTACCCGAATGGTTTCGCGGTGAAATGGAAGGAAGGCATGCTCAGAACGGGGGCGCTCGCCAATGGTGGCGCGTCGTGATCATTGCGTCATTGCGTCATTCGGGTGAGCGAACAAGGGGAAGTCTGTGGTGAAGAAGGAACAACATGATTTGCTGGTTGGGCTGGATATCGGCACATCCAAGGTTGTTGCCATTGTTGCCGAAGTGACCGAAGAGGGTGAGGTCGAGATCGTTGGCCTGGGATCCCATATTTCGCGTGGCATGAAAAAGGGTATCGTTGTCGATATCGAGTCGATCGTACAGGCGGTGCAGCGTGCCATCGAAGAGGCGGAGCTGATGGCGGACTGCCAGGTTCATGGCGTCTACGCCGGGATCGCGGGCAGCCATATCAGCAGTCTCAATTCGCACGGCATGGTGGCGATCAAGGATCGTAACGAAATCACTGAGTCGGATGTCGAGCGAGTCATGGATGCGGCGCAGGCGGTGGCGTTGCCGGGTGAGCAGAAAGTGCTGCACGTGCTGGCACAGGAATACATCATCGATGACCAGGAAGGCATTCGCGAGCCGGTCGGCATGTCGGGTGTCCGTCTGGATGCCAAGGTGCATCTCGTCACCGCAGCTGACAGCGCGGTGCAGAACATCGAGAAGTGCATTCGCCGCTGCGGGCTGGAGGTGGATGACATCATCGTCGAGCAGCTTGCTTCGAGCCATGCGGTATTGACCGAGGACGACAAGGAGCTGGGCGTTTGCCTGGTGGATATCGGTGCCGGTACCACCGATATCGCGGTATTCACCGACGGCGCGATCCGCCATACGGCGGTGATTCCGATTGCCGGTGACCAGGTCACCAACGATATCGCCGTTGCCCTGCGCACACCGACTCAGCATGCCGAAGACATCAAGATTCGCTATGGCTGCGCGCTGCGACAGCTGGCGGCCGATGACGACATGATCGAGGTTCCCGGGGTGGGTGAACGTCCACCGCGCAGCTTGTCGCGGCAGATGCTGGCGAGTGTCCTGGAGCCGCGCTACGAGGAGCTGTTCGAGCTCATTCGCGCTGAGCTGCAGAATGCCGGTTTTCTCGAAATGCTCGGTAGCGGCATTGTTCTTACCGGAGGCAGCGCAAAGATGGAAGGCGTCGAGGATCTGGCCGAAGAGGTGTTCCACATGCCGGTTCGGATCGAATCGCCAAAACATGTGAAGGGGCTTAGCGAAGTGGTCCGAAACCCGATTTATTCGACCGGGGTAGGGCTGTTGCTCTATGGCCTGGAGGCGCGGAGCAGTGGTGTTTCCGCGGGCAAGGGGGAAATGAACCTGTGGATGCAGGTCAAGAAATGGTTGGGAAGTTTTTGAAATCAGACTCAGTTAGATGGTAACTGGAGGAGTACAACGTGGTGTTTGAACTGATGGATACATACGAGCAAGGTGCAGTAATCAAGGTGATCGGTATTGGCGGCGGCGGTGGTAATGCCGTGCAGCACATGGTCGAGAGCCAAATCGAAGGCGTCGACTTCATCTGCGCCAACACAGACGCTCAGGCGCTCAAGGGGACGTCTGCCAAGACAATCCTGCAACTGGGTGGGAATATGACCAAGGGGCTCGGCGCGGGCGCGAACCCTGATATTGGTCGGCAGGCGGCGATCGAGGACAAGGCCCGCCTCGAAGAGGTGATCGAAGGGGCGGATATGCTGTTCATTACCGCTGGCATGGGCGGTGGTACGGGGACCGGTGGTGCGCCGGTTGTAGCTGAACTGGCACGTGATATGGGTGTGCTGACGGTGGCTGTGGTGACCAAGCCGTTCCCGTTCGAGGGTGCCAAGCGCGCCAAAATCGCCGAGGAGGGGATTGAGGAACTATCGAAGTATGTCGACTCCCTGATCACGATTCCCAATGCCAAGCTACTGAAAGTGCTGGGTAAAGGTGTCAGCTTGCTGGATGCCTTCAAAGAGGCGAATAACGTGTTGTTAGGGGCGGTTCAGGGGATTGCCGAGTTGATTACCCGCCCGGGCCTGATCAATGTTGATTTTGCTGATGTACGCACCGTTATGGCCGAGATGGGCATGGCGATGATGGGCTCCGGTGTTGGTCAGGGCCAGGATCGGGCGCAGGAGGCGGCGGAAGCGGCCATTTCGAGCCCGCTGCTCGAAGATATTGATATCGCTGGTGCGCGAGGCATTCTCGTCAATGTCACTGCTGGCATGGATATTTCGATCGAGGAGTTCGAGCGTGTCGGTAGCACGGTAAGAGAGTTTTCTGACCCTGAAGCCACGATTGTGGTAGGCACCGTAATCGACCCTGACATGTCGGGTGAGCTACGAGTTACCGTGGTTGCGACGGGTCTGGAGTCTGAGCAGTCCATCGATGCCGTTGAACCAGCCGAGAAAATGAGCGTCATCGATGGCGGCGCAGCGGTCCTCAATGCCGGGGGCAATGTTGCCAGCATGAAAGCGCGCACCCCTGTTGAAGCCGTTGCTGCTGGCAAGGGGCTGAAAGAGAAGGACATGGCGATCCTCGATATCCCTTCTTTCCTGCGCAAGCAGGCGGATTAGCCAGAGCAACCCGCCAGTACAAGATCGTGGCTGGGCGGGGTTCTCAGACCAAGTGTTGTTTATTTGATACAAAACGGGTAGACCCTAGTGGCATTTTTAATACAGTTGTGTACAATGCCTCCCATCCATCCGCATGGCCGTGGGCCATGCGGGTAACCGTAACAGTCGGGTTCAGCCAATGATTAATCAAAGAACACTCAAAAATTGCATTAAGGCCACTGGGATTGGCGTTCATACCGGTGACAAGGTCACATTGGAGTTGCGTCCCGCGCCGGTCAATACCGGCATTGTTTTTCGTCGCACCGATTTGCTGCCTCCGGTCGAGATCAAGGCAACCGCCGAAAACGTGGGCGACACCTCGTTGTCGACAACACTCATTGCCGATGGTGTACGGATTTCGACGGTTGAGCATTTGCTCTCCGCAGCAGCCGGGCTTGGCATCGACAACATGTACGTCGATGTGAGCAGTCCTGAAGTGCCGATCATGGATGGCAGCGCCGCACCGTTCGTGTTTCTGCTGCAATCGGCAGGCGTTGAAGAGCAGTCCGCCGCCAAGCGTTTTATCCGCATTCGCAAGCGCATCAAGGTGGAAGATGGCGACAAGTGGGCCGCATTCGAACCCTACGATGGTTTCAAGGTTGGTTTCTACATCGATTTCGATCATCCGGCTTTTTCCGAAGATGCGCGCTTTGAAGAGCTGGACTTCACGTCCACCTCGTTCGTCAAGGAAATCAGCCGGGCCCGCACCTTTGGTTTCATGCGTGACATCGAAATGCTGCGCAGCCGAAACCTGGCGATGGGCGGCAGCCCGGACAATGCGATCGTCCTCGACGATTTCCGCGTTCTGAACGAAGATGGGTTGCGTTATGAGAATGAATTTGTTCGTCACAAGATTCTCGATGCCGTGGGCGATATCTACCTGCTCGGGCATAGCCTGATTGGTGCCTTCCGTGGTCACAAGTCTGGTCACAAACTGAACAACCTGTTGCTCCGTGAACTGCTGCAACAGCAGGATGCCTGGGAAGAAGTGACGTTCGACGAGCGTAGCGAGGTTCCTGAATCCTATGTCTCAGGGTTCGAATTTGCTTCGTAGCCGCAATCTCCAACCAATCGATTCTCGTCGAGTAGGCATCAGCCTGCTCGACTGACGCCTTCCGCAACTTGTTATTCTTCCTTCAAGTTCTTCAACACCCTCCGTAACCGCTCCCGGTCAAGACGTTCCTGCTCTGATGCGGGTGGTTGGTGCTGTTGTCTCTGCATTCGTTGCCCCGGCCGTGATTCTGACGCTTGACTGATACGGATTCGCGTGCGGTGAATGTCGATGCCATGCTGTTGCCGGAGCGCTCGTTGCAAGCTCGCTGCATGAAAGCGGATATTCGATGCGACCGACTGTTTCGACACAATCAGCGTCAGGCAGCCGTTGTCGATATCTCCCACCTTTACCCACTGCCCATATTCGGCGGGTAGTGAGTCTTCGACGGTACGCTGAAACTGTTTGATACGCCGGAGTTTTTGCGCGAACTCTGGCGGCAGAAACTTGTCAAAATGTTTCATGGTGGTAATGTGGCCGGGTATTCCCTTGATTGATTCTTGTGGAATCATGTCACATTTTTGAGCTAAGATGCTGCCGAACCCTGCCGAGACGACCGATAAACTGACCATGCAGCGACATAAATCAACCCTGATTCATTACCGTACCGGGCCGCGTGACAGTTGGTGGTATGTACCGTCCATGCTCTTCGGGGGCGGCCTGGTGATCGTGCTGGCGATGGCGATTGGTTACTACTGGGGAAGCCACATTCAACCCCGACAATATGTCGAGCAGTTTCGGGAAGATATTGAAAAACAATGGAAAATGCTTGAAGGCGTCGAGATGGATGTTAATGCCGACATGGATGCGCTAACGCATCGGATCGGCATGCTGCAAGCCCATGTGACACGTCTCAATGCGCTCGGTAGTAAAATGGTGGCGATGGCCAAACTCAAGCCAGGTGAGTTCGACTTTGAAGAAGTTCCGGCGATGGGTGGTTTGGGCGAAGATGTCAACCAGGCCAATATGGCCAGTGATAGCATTACCAAGGTGCTGGAGCGGTTGGAGCTGGCTTTGATGGAGAAAGAGCAGCAGCTTCACTATCTTGATGAAATGATGCTATCGAAGAATCTCCAGGATGAAGTCAAGCCGAAAGGCACACCGGTAACAGAAGGCTGGATATCGTCTCGCTATGGTTATCGGACAGATCCGTTCACCGGCAAGCGCCAATTTCATCGTGGCATTGATTTTGCCGGGCGCAAAGGTACGCCAATCTATTCTGCTGCGGGCGGCATTGTCATCAGCGCGGAAAAACATCCCCAATACGGTAATCTGGTCGAAATAGATCACCGAAATGGCTATGTCACTCGCTATGCCCACACCTCGGAAATGCTGGTCAAGGCTGGCGACGTCGTCAAGAAAGGGCAGCAGATTGCCAAGATGGGTAGCACGGGCCGCTCGACAGGAACGCACCTGCATTTCGAAGTGATCAAGAACGGATCACCGACCAATCCGGCGCGTATTCTGGAAAAACGCAAACAGGCCACTCAAGCGAAGAAAAAGGCCGCTGACGAGGGATGATTGCAGTACGCAATCGCTGCGCACCCCGTAACTACCGTGTTCCTTTTTTGTAGTAGCTGCCTTTTCTGAGATCACCACGACAACCCCTCCTGGTATCGCCCGATGTGGCGCCCGCATGTTCCCTCCACCTTCTGATTTATCAAGCCGAAGCGTCATCCGAACGGGTTTCCACTGCTAACACTTAGGCTTGTCTCCCCGTATGCGCTATTATTACGTCCCTTTGGAAATCCAGATCTGAGGACAATGCTAGGATCAATCACGAAGAAGATTTTTGGCAGCCGCAATGACAGGCTGATCCGGCAGTACAGCAAGACCGTCGAGAAGGTCAACGCTTTCGAGCCGGAGATGGAGAAGCTCTCCGATGCCGAGTTGCAGGCGAAGACGGCCGAATTTCGATCCCGCCTCGACAACGACGAGACATTGGATAGTCTCCTGCCCGAGGCCTTCGCGGTTGTTCGTGAAGCGGCGAAGCGTGTTCTGGGTATGCGCCACTACGATGTGCAACTCATTGGCGGCATGGTGCTGCACGACGGTAAGATTGCCGAGATGCGCACAGGTGAAGGCAAGACGCTGGTGTCCACGCTGGCCGCTTACCTCAATGCCTTGCCTGGCAAAGGTGTCCACATCATTACCGTCAACGACTATCTGGCCAAGCGTGATGCGGGCTGGATGGGCAAGGTGCATGAGTTTCTGGGTATGGCGGTCGGTGTCGTCGTCGCTCAGATGGAGCATGAGGAGAAAAAAGCCGCCTACGCTGCCGATATCACCTATGGAACGAACAACGAGTTTGGTTTCGACTATCTGCGCGACAACATGGCGTTTTCGCTGGATGCGAAGGTTCAGCGTGGGCTCAACTACGCGATCATCGACGAAGTTGATTCGATTCTGATCGATGAGGCGCGGACGCCGCTGATCATTTCCGGCCCGACCAATGAAACCTCCGAACTCTATCTTGCGCTGAACGAAATCGCGCCGAAGCTGACACGCCAGGAAACCGAGGAGTCAGAGGGTGACTATTTCGTCGACGAGAAAGCGCGGCAGGTGTTCATTTCCGAGCAGGGGCATGACAAGGTGGAAGAGCTGCTGGTCGAAGCTGGTCTGCTTCAGGAAGGAGACAGTCTCTACAACCCCGCAAATATCGCCACGTTGCACCATCTGAATGCCGCACTGAAAGCGCATGCGCTATTTCAGCGCAACGTCGACTATATCGTCAGCAATGGCGAGATCGTGATCGTCGACGAGTTCACCGGCCGCACCATGCCGGGGCGACGCTGGTCCGAAGGCCTGCATCAGGCCATCGAAGCCAAGGAAGGTGTTGCCATCCAGCCGGAAAATCAGACGCTGGCATCGATCACCTTTCAGAACTATTTCCGCATGTACGACAAGCTGTCGGGCATGACGGGTACTGCTGATACTGAAGCCTTCGAATTCCAGCAGATCTATAACCTTGAAGTGGTGGTGATCCCGACCAACAAGGAGATGATCCGCGACGACAAGAATGACCTGATCTACCTGCACGAAAAGGACAAGTATCAGGCAATGGTCGATGACATCAAGCGCTGTATTGCCGCTGGGCAACCGGTACTCGTGGGTACAGCGTCGATCGAGACCTCTGAAATCGTGTCCGAATTCCTGAAAAAGGAGGGTATTCCGCACGAGCTGCTGAACGCCAAACAGCACGAGCGGGAAGCGCATATCGTGGCCCAGGCCGGCAAGGCCGGATCGGTAACCATCGCCACCAATATGGCCGGTCGGGGTACCGATATTGTACTCGGCGGCAGCCTTCAGGCCGACCTCGATGCGTTGGGTGACGATGCGACAGCGGAGCAAATCGAGAAGGTCAAGGCCGAGTGGCAGAAGCGTCACGATGCCGTCGTCGCAGCCGGTGGTTTGCACATCATCGGTACCGAGCGTCACGAGTCGCGGCGGATCGACAACCAGTTGCGTGGTCGTGCGGGACGGCAGGGCGATCCGGGTTCCAGCCGCTTCTATATTTCACTGGAAGACAACCTGATGCGGATCTTCGCTTCCGACCGGATGCGGGGATTGATGCAGCGGCTCGGCATGGATGATGGTGAGGCGATCGAAAACTCGATGGTGACGAAATCGATCGAGAATGCGCAGCGCAAGGTCGAGGCGCACAACTTCGATATTCGTAAAAACCTGCTCGACTACGACAATGTGGCCAATGATCAGCGCAAGGTCATCTACCAGCAGCGCGACGAGATTCTTGCTGCCGATGACATCAAGGAGCAGGTGCGAGGCATTATCGAAGATGCGATCGCCAATCGCTTCTATGAATTCATCCCACCCGGCAGCATCGAGGAGCAGTGGGATGTCGAAGGGCTTGAGGAAGCGCTGAAAAGCGATTTTGAGCTGGATTTACCGATCCGTAAATGGCTCGAAGAAGACAGCAGCCTGCACGAGGAAACCCTGCTCGACAAGTTGGTCGAAGAGGCTGAAAAAGTCTATGCAGCAAAAGAGGAACGCTATGGCGACGAACTGATGCGCCAGATCGAGCGGGACCTGATGCTGCAAATCGTCGACAACCACTGGAAGGAGCATCTGGCGGCGATGGACTATTTGCGCCAGAGCATCGGCTTGCGTGGCTATGCGCAGAAAGATCCGAAGCAGGAATATAAGCGCGAGGCCTTCGAACTGTTCCAGAACCTGCTGGAGCGGATCAAACATGATGTCGCGTCGGTGTTGTTCAGATTACAGATCCAGGGCGAACAGGATCTGCCGCAGCATCCCAGTGAGGAAGAGGTTGAGCGTCAGATGGAGTTCTCCCATCCTGATGCCCAGAGCGCACTGGTGGCTGACGAGTCGGCGACTGAAGCACCGCCGCCGGAAGCGGAACCCTTCAAGCGAGATACGCCCAAGGTGGGACGCAACGAACCCTGCCCCTGCGGTTCCGGCAAGAAATACAAACATTGCCACGGCAAGCTCGCCTGAGAAACTCATGGAGCAGGTTTTTCCCATAGGATGGGCGCGCTGCCCACTTGGGAGACACCGCTACTCACGATAGATCGAGGAGGCATACGCATGGCCGTTGGCATCGAATCTGTTACCGAACTCCCCGCGATTGCCGGGGTGCGTGTGGCCAGCACCAGCGCTGGCATCCGTTATCAGGGGCGAGATGATCTCGTGTTGTTCGAGTTTGCGGCTGGCACACAGCTTGGTGCTGTTTTTACCCGCAACCGCTTTTGCGCCGCACCGGTGACCGTCGCGCGGCGTCATCTCGAAGCGGCACCGCCGCGTTATCTGCTGATCAATTCGGGCAATGCCAATGCCGGCACTGGCATGGAGGGGGTGCTCGCTGCGGAAGCCTGTTGCAGCGCTGTCGCGGCGCTTGGTGGCTGTGATGCCGAGGCCGTTTTGCCGTTTTCCACCGGCGTGATCGGTGAGCAGCTGCCGATCGCTGTGGTTGAAGCGGCATTGCCGTCGCTGTTTGCCGGCTTGCGCGATGATGGCTGGGTGGCAGCAGCGCATGCCATCATGACGACCGATACCGTGGCCAAGGGTTGCAGTCGTGTCATCGATATCGGTGGCAAGGAGGTCACGATCAGCGGTATCGTCAAAGGAGCGGGCATGATTCGGCCCGACATGGCGACCATGCTCAGTTTTATTGCCACCGATGCGGCCGTGCCGGCGGCGCTGTTGCAGCGCTGGGTTGGCGAAGGGGTGGCGCAGAGCTTCAACTGTGTCACCGTCGATGGTGATACCTCGACCAATGACGCTTGCGTGGTTGCGGCAACGGGCGCTTCTGGCATCCAGGTTGTGGACGATAACTCGGATGGCGAGGCTTTTCGCGATGCGTTATTCAGCCTGATGCGTGAACTGGCGCAGGCAATGATTCGCGATGGTGAGGGGGCGACCAAGTTCGTCACCATCAGCGTCGAAGGGGCTGGATCGGTGGGTGAGGCGAGGGAAGTCGCGTTTACCGTGGCGCATTCGCCGCTGGTCAAGACGGCGTTGTTCGCCAGTGATCCCAACTGGGGGCGGATATTGGCCGCGGTAGGACGTGCGCCGATCGATACCCTGAATATCGCTGCGGTCGATATCTGGCTGGACGAAGTTGCGGTGATTCAGGGTGGCGAACCGGCGCCTGGTTACACGGAAGCAAAGGGGCAAGCCGTCATGGACCAGGATGAGATTCTGATTCGCATTGGTCTTGGCAACGGTAACCAGCGCGCGACAATCTGGACCTCTGATCTTTCCTACGATTACGTCAAGATCAACGCCGACTACCGTTCCTGATCATGCCGCGAATCCACGTCGCAGTCGGCGTCATTGTCGGGTCAGACGGAAGAATCCTGCTCAGTCGCCGCCCGGCGCATGTTCATCAGGGAGGAAAGTGGGAGTTCCCCGGTGGCAAGGTCGAGCCCGGTGAAACGGTTGCCGAGGCGCTGTCGCGGGAACTGTGGGAAGAGTTGGGCATCATCCCGGTCGATGCCCGGCCCTTGATCCAGATTCCATGGCGCTATCCGGATCTCGATGTTTTTCTCGATGTGTGGCGAGTTGAGCGTTTCGAAGGGAAGCCGTCCGGTCGTGAAGGGCAGCAGTTGGATTGGTGTGAAGCCGGGCGACTGGCGGAGCGTGACTTTCCGGCCGCCAACAAGCCGATCGTCGCAGCAGCAAGTTTGCCGGCACAGATCGTCATCACTCCCGAAAATGCACAGCTGGAAGCTGGCTTTGAACAGCGGCTAGCGCGTCTGGCAGCTGCCGGTCGCCGCATCCATCTGCGCCTGCCGGGACTGGCGCCTGAAGCCTATTCGGCGCTGCTGGATCGCCTTCGCCAGCGTAATCCCGGTTTGATGGCGCAGCTGGTGCTGACTTCTACCGCCGATGAGGTGAGCCGCGTTGGAGCCGCCGGCTTGCATCTGTCAGCACGACGGATGATGGCGCTGAAAGATCCGCTGCCGGGCGATATTGCCGTCTCGGTGTCTTGTCATTCTGCCGAGGAGCTGCGCCAGGCTGAGGCCATTGGCGCGCACTACGCATTTCTGTCTCCCGTTATGGCTACCAAAACCCACCCTGAAGCCGCGCCGCTGGGCTGGGAACGCTTTGCCGGCTGGGTCAGGGATAGCATCGTACCGGTCTATGCATTGGGCGGGATGGATAGCACCTGCCTGGCGGATGCCTGGCAGCATGGCGCTCAGGGTATCGCGGCTATCAGGGGGCTGTGGCAGTTGCCGGGTTGATGCCGCTCATATTCCGCAGAAGCGGATTTCGAAGGTGATGGTCTCTCGTGTCTGCCCAGGGCGTTCGGACAAGTCTTTCGGGTCGAAAAAGCGGATGCTGAATCGTTGTCGCCCGGAGCTGACTTCCGGATAGCAGGGGAGATCGGCTGGCACGCAGATCTGCAATAGCTGAATCGAGTCGGTGGGTGCAAGTATTTGCTCGAAGTAGCCATGCTCCGCACGCAGCGTTTCGGTGCGATGATTGTTTCGGGTAATGCTGAGAATCTGGCGCACGACATCGTTGTAGCGGAAATAAGCGTCGGCCCAGTTGTTCAGCAGCGCGGCTCTGATGTCGTGTGGCTGGGTCAGCCAATGGTGGTAGACCGGCAGGTCGAAGGAATTGATACCACCGGGCATGAGAATGCGCTGCCGAATCAGATTGAAGAAGTGGTGGTTGCGCAGTTGCGCGCCAAGTTGGCCATGTATGTTATGAACCTGCTTGATGCCATCCGACTGCAATGTCTCGATCTTCTCCACACAGTGCGCATCGAATGCCTCGCCTCCATCTTCCAGCGCCTTGCCCAGGCGGTCGATTTCCCGCAGGGCTTCCGCTTTCAGGTCGACATGCATGCTGTGCTGGTAGAGATCCAGCAGTGCGACCATGGCCGCATGCGCGCCGCCTGGTGTGGCTTGCTGCAAGCTCCATTCAAAGCGCTCCATCAGCTGCTCGTAACGCAGGAACAGCCTGATGGGCTTGCTCAGTGGCTGTTCGTAGCAGGTTTGTGTGCTGGTCACGGGGTGATTGCGTCGAATTGAGAAGGTCAACAGGTTAGCAGAGCCTATCGGCTGTTGGAATGGCCGCAGCGAAGAATGCGATCGAGCGCCACGACCTGGCTCTGCGTGGCTTCCGGGCTGCCGCTGTTGTCGATGATATGGTCGGCTAGCGCCAGGCGTTGCTCGCGTGTCGCCTGGCGCCGAAGAATCTTTTCCACGTCACCAGGTGAGACGTGGTCGCGTTCCATGACACGCTGGACCTGCACCGACTCAGGTACGTCGACGACCACCAGTCTGTCGACCAGATCGAGCATGTCGGCTTCGATCAACAGCGGAATCGCGACAATGCAGTAAGCGGCATCTCCCTTACTCAAACGGCCGATTTCCGCGTTGATCCGCTGCCGAATTCGCGGGTGCAGGATGGCTTCGAGTCGTTGCAACCGGGCTGGATTGGAAAACACCGCCTGGCGTAACTTGCGACGATCGAGTTCACCATCCGGCAGAAAGAAGTCAGCACCAAATTCGGCTTCGATGGCGCTACACGCAGGGCTGCCGGCTGTGGTCAGTTCGTGAGCAATCTGGTCGGCGTCGATGACCGGTACGCCGAGATCGGAGAACAGGTCTGACACCAGCGTCTTGCCAGCACCGATTCCGCCAGTCAGCCCGATGACCAACATCTGCTCAACCGGGTACGCTGATGCGCAACCAGGCCTGCATCAAGTCGTTACCCCAGAACAGGCTGATCCAGCCGGCACCGGCGAGGAAGGGGCCGAATGGAATCGGTGTGCCGCGTTGCTGGCGTTGCAGCACGATCAGCACGATGCCGACGACTGCGCCAATGACCGACGACAGGATGATCGTGATGGGCAGCACCTGCCAACCACACCAGGCGCCGATCGCGGCCAGCAGCTTGAAATCGCCATAACCCATGCCCTCCTTGCCCGTCACCAGCTTGAACAGTTGATAGACCAGCCATAGCGATAGATACCCGGCAGCCGCGCCCCAGATGGCGCTGACCGGATCGGTGAAGCCATTGCTGGTATTGATCAATAGCCCCAGCCACAGCAGTGGCAAGGTCAGAGAGTCGGGCAGCAGCTGCGTGTTGAAGTCGATCATGGTCAGCGCAATCAGCGTCCAGGTAAACAGCAATGCCGCCAGTGTCAGCCAGCTGAAGCCGAACTGCCAGGCCACTGCGGCGGAGAGGGCGGCCGTCGCCAGCTCGACAAGCGGGTATTGGGGCGAAATCCGTGCCTTGCAGGCAATGCATTTGCCGCGTAGCAACAGGTAGCTGATAACGGGAATATTCTCCCAGGCGCGAATCTTGTGCTGGCAGTGGGGACAGGTAGAGGCCGGGGTGATCAGGTTGAACGCTGCTTCTGCGGTTTCTTCATCCCCAGCGTGTTCCTGGCAGTCTGCACGCCAGCGATTTTCCATCATCACCGGCAGGCGGTAGATCACGACGTTGAGGAAGCTGCCGATGAGCAGCCCGAGCACGGCAACAGTTATCGTCAATGCCGCTGGAGAAGTGGCCAACATCTCGATCATCGTGGAAACTCCTTATCACTCGACTAACCCCCCTCTCCCCCAAGGGGAGAGGGCTGGGGAGAGGAGGGAGGGCGGGATCAGATAACCGCGCCAAGCTTGAAGATAGGCAGATACATGGCGATGACAAGACCGCCGATCAGTACGCCGAGAATCGCCATGATCAAAGGCTCCAGCATGCTGCTGAGGCTGTCGACCATGTTGTTCACCTCTTCTTCATAGAAATCGGCGACCTTGGACAGCATGTGGTCCAGTGAGCCCGATTCCTCGCCGATGGCGACCATCTGGATCACCATATTGGGAAACACGCCGGTATTGCGGATGGACTGCTGAATTTGCATGCCGGTGGTGGTGTCGTCCCGAATTTGTAGTGTTGCCTTCGCGTAGACCGAGTTGCCGGTGGCACCTGCGACCGAGTTCAGCGCTTCCACGAGTGGCACCCCCGCGGCGAACATGGTGGCCAGGGTGCGGGCAAAGCGGGCAATGGCCGATTTTTCGACCACGGGACCGAATACCGGCAGTTTCAACATCAGCCGGTCGATCTTGTGGCGAAACGCCTCGGAGCGGCGGTGAACGAAGAAAAAGCTGTAAACGGCGATGATGATGATGCCGAATATGACCCACCACCATTTCTGCATGAATTCGGAGAGGTGAATGACGAAGGTGGTGAAGGCGGGCAGGTCAGCGCCAAAGTCTTTGAACAGATCCTCAAACGTCGGCACAACGAAGATCAGCAGGATAGCAGAGACCACAAAGGCGATGACCAACACTGACAGCGGGTAGAACATGGCCTTCTTGATCTTCGCCTTGATGGCTTCGGTCTTTTCTTTGTACGTCGCGATCTTATCGAGCAGAGACTCGAGCGAGCCAGACTGCTCGCCAGCCTCGACCAGGCTGACGAACAAATCGTCGAAATAGCGCGGGTGCTGGGCCAGCGCGTCGGCCAGGCTATTACCACCTTCGACATGGTTCTTGATCGCCATCACCAGATCCTGCATCGCCGGGTTCTCGTGGCCGCGGGCGATGATGTCGAGTGATTGCACCATTGGTACGCCAGCCGTGATCATCGTTGCCAGCTGGCGGGCAAAGCCGGCGATATCCGCGCCGACGATCTTTTTCTTCTTGCTGAACAGTGGTTTGGGTTTCTTCTTCAGCTTGACGGTCTTGATGCCCTGACGGCGCAGGTCGGCCTTGACCAGCATCTCCGACACGCCCAGGGATTCGCCCCGGACCCGTTCGCCACCGCTGTTGATGCCTTCCCAGATGAAAGTGATCTTTTCGGCTTTCGCTGCCATCTATCAGTCCTTGGTTACGCGGTTGATTTCTTCTAGGCTGGTCAGGCCCGCGCGCACCTTGTCGAGGCCGGACTGGCGAAGATCCTTGATACCTTCCTTCTTCGCCTGTTCCGCCAGCTCGAGCGCGTTGCCGTTTTCCATGATGATTCTGCCCATCTCTTCCGATATGGGCATGACCTGGAAAATACCAACACGGCCCTTGTAACCGCCAGTACACTTGTCACAGCCTACTGCGCGATAAATGGGAAAACTGCCGATTTCTTCTTCGGAAAACCCTTCCGCCAGCAGCACGTCGTGGGGGACGTCGTGGGTTGTCTTGCAGTGGTCGCAGAGCTTGCGCCCGAGCCGCTGGGCGATGATCAGCGATACCGATGAGGCGATGTTGTAGGACGGCACCCCCATATTGGCGAGACGGGTCAGCGTTTGTGGCGCGTCGTTGGTGTGCAGCGTCGATAGCACAAGGTGGCCGGTTTGAGCTGCCTTGATGGCAATTTCGGCGGTTTCGAGGTCGCGGATCTCACCCACCATGATCACGTCGGGGTCCTGGCGCAGAAAGGCGCGCAGTGCATTGGCGAAGGTCAGCCCCACCTTCGGGTTCACGTTGACCTGGTTGACGCCCATCATGTTGATTTCCGCTGGGTCTTCGGCCGTGGAGATATTGCGATCCGGGGTGTTGAGGATATTGAGGCCGGTGTAGAGCGAAACGGTTTTACCACTGCCCGTCGGGCCGGTGACGAGAATCATGCCGTAAGGTTTGGACAGTGCGTCGAGATAGAGCTTTTTCTGCTCCTCGTCATAGCCCAAGGCATCGATGCCCAGCTTGGCGCTGTTGGGGTCGAGAATCCGCAACACGATCTTTTCGCCGTACAGTGTCGGACAGGTGTTGACGCGAAAATCGATGGCGCGTTTTTCGGAGATTTTCAGCTTGATGCGGCCATCTTGCGGGATGCGCCGCTCCGAGATGTCCATGCGCGACATGACCTTGACCCGGGCGATGACGCGCTGTGCCAGGCTATGCGGAGCCTTGGCGACCTCGTGCAGAATGCCGTCCATGCGGAAGCGTACGCGGAAGACTTTTTCGTAGATCTCGAAATGGATGTCAGAAGCGCCGCGGCGGATGGCGTTCAGCAATGTGCTGTTGACGAAACGCACCACCGGCGTGTCGTCGATCTCGGCCGTGGCAGATTGCTGTACCTGTGTGTCCTCCAACCCGACTTGCAGATCTTCCAGATCGTCTTCGAGGTCGGCGCCGCCAGACCAGTTGTTGTCGGCATTGTCCAGTACCTGCTTGATCATCGCGTGGAGCTTGTCGTCCTCGACGATGATCGCTTCTGCTGTCAGGTTGGTCTTGAACTTCAGTTCGTCCAGCGCGACGACGTTCATCGGATCGGCAATGGCGACATAGACGACATTGCTGCGCTTGATCAGCGGCAATGCGTGGTGCTTGGTCAGCAGAGCCTCGTCGATCAGATCCGATGGCAGGGACTCGGCATCGAAAGCCGCTAGATCCAGCATGGGAAAGCCGAACTCCTCGGCGCTGGCACGGGCAACCTGCAGTGGTGTGGCGATCGATTCGTCCAGCAGCACTTGCACCAGCGGCTTGCCGGTTTTGGACGTCAGCGCCTGGGTTTCGATCGCCTGTGTTTTGGAAATAACCCGTTCCACCAGTAACCGCCGCAACAGGCCGGTGACGGCAATGCTCTCGGTGGGGGGATTGTTGGCGGTATTGGCTTGGGTCATGGTGGTGGAACCACTCCTGTTGTGTTCCATGGATTGGTTGTGGTGCGGACGGTCTTGTGGGGATTCTCAGAAATTGATCATTAGATCAATAACATACCATAAACAAGTCTATTGCTGTGTGATAGGTCCGACAGGTGAAAAAAGAAAAGCCCCGAAAGGGGCTTTTCTTAGTCTACCTGTCAAGGGAGGCTCTTACTGGCACTGAGCTGGCAGGTATTTATCCAGAATTGTGCTGCCAGCAGCTACGGCACAATCAAATTTCAGTTCACCGCCGTCGTCCTGATACGAGAACTCAAGGCTCTGGCCATTCACATTGGCATTGATGCCTGCGAGAGTAACAGTGAAGGTACCCTTGGCATTGGCGATACCAGAGTCATTTGCAGCCCGAGCATAGGCAACTGCGGACTGATAGCTTAATCCTGTCATTGTGTCGTAAAAGCCTTCGGTTGATGAGCCTGCCTCATCAATGGCGTTCGATGCAGCACCTGAGACGTCCGGCATCTCTCCAATATCGCTGTACCGCTCAAACATTGCCGATTTACCCGAAGAGGCAGTAGCAACGACGCTGGTAATCTTCGATTTCGCCACGTAATCCTGATAGGCCGGCAGTGCGACGGCGGCGAGGATGCCGATGATCGCGACGACGATCATCAGTTCGATCAGTGTAAAACCCTGTTGTGTCTTTTTCATGTTATTTGGACTCCAGTCTTGTGTATTGTCGTAATCAGCTTTGCAGGCTGTGTGTTAACGGTGAGATATCATACACATAGCATGCCAGCTTGGCTGCTAGTGGACGGCATCATCTGCATGACTTCTGGGATAAATGGTCGGTCTCGCCGTAACTTGCTGATTTCCATGGCTGGGGTTTACCCGAAAATGAGGCATGGCGCATGCTGGCATGACGAGTGACTGCTGGCTGTGCGTGGACATCCTGCCGTTGCTTCGGCGCAAAACTGACAAAATTGTCAGCTATCGCCACTTATTCGATGTCAAATTTTGTCAGTCGGTAGCGCAGTTGCCGCAGTGTCATGCCGAGCAGGCGGGCGGCGGCGGTTTTGTTCCAGCGGGTTTCTTCCAGTGCTTCGAGAATGGCGGCCTTCTCCTGGTTCGCGAGCGATTCTGTGAGTGTTCCCTTTTCAGCTGTTGGCGCTGATGTGGTCGATGTCTCGCCTTGTTGGGGCAATTCGATTTCCTGCGCGTGGATGCTTTGGTTGTTCGATAACGTGCAGGCGCGTTCGAGAATGTTCTCCAGCTCACGAACATTGCCGGGGAAGTGGTAATGGCGCAGTTTTTCCAGTGCTGCATCGGTCAGCGTGGCGACGGGCATGTCCCACTGGGCGGCGATACGCCTGAGAAAATGTTTCGCGAGCACACCGATATCTTCCCGGCGCTCCCGCAACGGCGGTACCTGCACTTCAATCACATTGAGCCGGTAGAACAGATCCTGGCGGAAGCGACTGGCGGAGACTTCATCGAGGAGGTTCTTGTGGCTGGCGGAAAGAATGCGCACATCCACGGCCCTTTCCTGCTGCTCGCCAATTGGCTTGACGGCGCGTTCCTGAATCGCTCGCAGCAGCTTGACCTGCATGTTCAGCGGCAGGTCGGCCACTTCGTCGAGGAACAGGGTGCCGCCCTCGGCTGCTGCGAACAGCCCCTGCTTGTCGGCAATGGCGCCGGTGAAACTGCCCTTTTTGTGGCCGAAGAACTCGCTTTCCATCAGTTCGCTCGGAATGGCGCCGCAGTTGACGGCGATGAAGGGGCCGCTTGCGCGCGGCCCGGCCTGGTGAATCTCGCGGGCCACCAGCTCCTTGCCAGTACCGGATTCGCCCTGGATGAACACCGGTGCCTGGCTGCGCGCCAGTTTGCCGATCAGGCTGCGCAGTTTTTGCATTGCCGCTGAGTCGCCGAGCAGGGTCGCTTGCCCTGCTGTGTTTTTCGTTGTGTTCGATGCCTCGGGCTTGAGCTTCAGGGCCGCCTCGATCAGTTTGCGCAACATCTGCAGATCGACGGGTTTGGAGACGAAATCGAAGGCACCGGACTTCAATGCCTGCACCGCCGCTTCGACATTGCCGTGCGCGGTGATGACGGCCACGGGTGTCTGTGGAAAGTGTTTCTGGATGTACTTGACGATTTCGAGGCCATCGCCGTCGGGCAGGCGCATGTCGGTCAGGCAGAGATCGAAATCCTGCTTGTTCAGCGCTGACAGCGCTTCGGCCACCGAGCCGGTACTGACCGATTCCACATCCATGCGCGCCAGCGTGATGGCCAGCAGTTCGCAGATATCGGGTTCGTCATCGATGATCAGAACGTTCTTGATGCTCATGGCTCAGCTTCCTTGGCATGTGCCGGTGATGATAGTGGCAGCCGGATGCGAAAGCAGTTGCCACCGTCGGGCGGCGCGCTGTATTCGAGGCTGCCGCCGTTGGCCTCGGCCAGCTCGCGTGCCAGATAGAGCCCCAGCCCGGTGCCCCGGCTGTCGGTGGAAAAGAAAGGCTCGAACAGTTGCTCCCGCAAGTTTGGGGGAATGGTAGCGCCATTGTCGATGACGTCGATCGACGCGCGGCCATCCAGGGTGCCGAGCCTCACCTCTATATGCAGATTGCCCGATGTGCCGGAATGAAGCTGTGCGTTGCGCAACAGATTCCACAGGATCTGGTGCAGCTGTTGCGCATCCACATCGACGTGCACCGCAGCGGTGCTATTCAGGGTCAGGCTGTCCTCGCCGAGCTCGTGCTGACGCAGGAATTCTGTCAGTGTCTGTTGCAGCCAGGTTGTCAGGTCGAGGCGTCGGGTGTCGGGCGACCTGCGGCGTGAGAGGTTCAGCACGCTTTCGATCAGCTGGTTCATGCGCTGCGTGTTCGACTGAATGATATTGGCCAGCCTGCGGTCGGGATCGCTCAGCGCTTCGGATTCCTGCAGCAGTTGCGCCGCGTGACTGATGGCACCGAGCGGATTGCGTATCTCGTGCGCGATACTTGCCGTCAGCCGCCCCAGCGCTGCCAGTTTCACCTCGTGCAGCTGGCGGCTGCGCCGGGTCAGGTCGTCGAGAAAGATCAGAATTGCGCGTTGGCGGCCAGAGCCGATGGGAATGAACTTGGCCTCGAACTCCCGCCCGCTAGGCGCTGTGCCCCGTAAAGACGACGCCTTTCGATCCTGCAACCAGCGTTTGACCAGCGTCTGCAACGCCGGGCTCAGATCCGAGATCGTCACCTGCTGGCGCGGGCTGTCATGCCCGAGCAGCTCCCAGGCGGCCTGGTTGATGAGCCGGATGCGCCCATCCTTGCCGGTGACGATGACCGCGGTATCCATCTGTTCGACGATATGCCGGGTCAGCTGCGATAGGTCGGCAAAATCCTGCCCGCGCCGCCATGCCAACTCTTCGCTGGCTAGGGCCTTGCGCGCCATTTTCATCGCCAGAATGGCGACAGCGAAGAAAATCGATCCCTGGATGCCTGCCTGGGTCAGCGCAAACAGCTCATGCCGGCCGTGAAGAATGCTGATCCCTGCCTGGACGAACACCGCTAGCGTGGCAAAGGCAGCATAGAAGGGTGCCATATTGCCCGGCAGCAGCAGGCTCGCCCCCGCAATGCTGGGCACCACCAGTAGCCCGATGCCGCTTTCGAGGCCGGTGCTGGCGTACATCATCACCGAGAAGGCGATGATGTCGATGATGACTTGGGCACTGACCAGATGGCGGAACGGCATGTTCGGCAGGAATACGATCGGCGCCAGCAGCAGATTGACCGCAAACAGCACTTCGGCCGCCAGCAGGAACAGGTGCTGGTCGCTGGCCGATTCACCCAGCGGCAGCGCGCCAAAGGAGTGGAGCAGCAGCAGCACGAACGAAATACCGATGCGATAGAGCAGAAACAGCTTCAGCGAGTTCCAGGAATCGCGCTCGCTGCGGTGCGCGCCGCGGGCATGGACCAGCCGTGGCTTGGGTGGGTTTTCCGCTCTATCCTTGTCGGGTAATGGCATCATCGCAGTGGATATATCACAATGCCGCCAGTCTGGTACAAGAAGAATCTCTCACGTGGATGAAAAACTGACCATCGCGCTCGCCCAGATCAACACCCTGGTCGGGGACGTGGCGCACAACGCCGATCGCGTTATCGAACAGGCGCAGCGCGCCCGTGATGAACTCGATGCCGACCTGATTGTCTTTCCGGAGCTGACGCTCAGCGGCTATCCGCCCGAAGACCTGCTGTTTCGCAACAGCCTGATCGAGTGGTGCGAGCAGGAGCTGTTTCGGGTGGCGCAACAGTTGCGTGGCATCGATGTCATTGTCGGGCTGCCGTGGCGCGACGCCAACGGCCTGCACAACGCAGCCTTTGTTCTGCACCAGGGCGGTATCGTGCAGCGCTATTTCAAGCAGCAGCTGCCCAACTATGCGGTGTTCGACGAAAAGCGCTATTTCGTACCGGGTAGCGAGACTTGCACGTTCCGCTGCAAAGGTCGAAAGATTGGAGTGACGATTTGCGAAGATATCTGGCATACGGGCCCGGCGCTGGCGGCAAAGGATGCCGGAGCTGATCTGCTGATCAATCTCAATGCATCGCCATTCCATGCCGACAAGCATGCCGAGCGCATTGAAAACTTGCGCTACCGGGTTGATGAAACGGGGCTGCCGATCGTCTACGTCAATGCCGTGGGCGGGCAGGATGAGCTGGTATTCGATGGCCGCTCGCTGGTGATGAACGCGCATGGCGAAGTCACGTTACAGTGCCCGGCCTTTGAAGAGTCGCTGACCACAGCAACCTGGCCGCTGCAACAGGCTTCCGACGTGGCGCCAGCGGACAGAGTCGCCGATGTCTATCATGCGCTGGTGCTTGGCGTGCGCGACTATGTGACGAAAAACGGCTTCCCCGGTGCCTTGCTGGGGTTGTCTGGCGGCATCGATTCAGCGCTGACCCTCGCCATCGCTGTCGATGCGCTCGGCGCCGACAACGTCAATGCGGTCATGATGCCGTCGCGCTACACCTCGCAAATGAGTCTGGACGATGCTGCCGCCGAGGCTGAAACGCTGGGTGTCGAATACCAGATCATTTCCATCGAACCGGCGTTCCAGACCTTCCTGGAAATTCTCAAGCCAGTGTTCGAGGGTTTGCCGGCGGATACCACCGAAGAAAACCTCCAGGCTCGCAGTCGGGGGGTGATTTTGATGGCACTGTCGAACAAGAGCGGCCGGATTCTGCTCACCACGGGCAACAAGAGCGAGATGTCAGTCGGTTACGCCACTCTCTACGGCGACATGGCAGGGGGCTATGCACCGCTGATCGACTGCGCCAAAACCTTGGTCTACGACCTGGCGCGCTACCGCAACAGCCTCTCGCCGGTGATTCCCGAGCGCGTCATCACCCGGCCGCCATCGGCCGAACTCGCGCCCGACCAGCAGGACAGCGACAGCCTGCCACCTTACGAAATACTCGATCCCATCCTGGAGCGCTTCATCGAGTTGGATCAGTCCGTCGAGGAAATCATCGAAGCCGGCTTCGACGCGGCCACGGTGCGGCGTGTTGCCGGCATGGTATTACGCAATGAATACAAACGGCGGCAGGCGCCGCCCGGGGTGAGAATCACACGCCGGGGGTTTGGCAAGGATCGGCGCTATCCGATTACGTCGGGCTACAGTCGGCGCTTTCTGTAACACGGGTGGCGTTGTCGTCTTGCTGTGGTAAGGCGAATGAATTCGCCTCTACAAGGCGGTCATCTGTAGGGGTGAATTCATTCGCCAAATGAGATACTCGATCCCATCCTGGAGCGCTTCATCGAGTTGGATCAGTCCGTCGAGGAAATCATCGAAGCCTGCTTCGACGCCGCCGGGGGTGAGAATCACACGCCGCGGGTTTGGCAAGGATCGGCGCTACCCGATCACGTCGGGCTACAGTCGGCGCTTTCAGGGGTAGCGATTTCCCAAAGCAGGTCGGCGGATACTCCCAGTGCCGCTGACAGTTTCAGCAAGGTGTCGGCGCGAGGTATCGTGTTCCCGTTTTC
>JALSHZ010000115.1 GCA_026981985.1 Gammaproteobacteria bacterium
GCAAAGAAGAAGGTGGTCGTCACACCCCGTTCTTCAACGGCTATCGTCCACAATTCTACTTCCGTACCACCGACGTCACCGGCTCTGTCGACCTGGAAGAAGGCACAGAAATGGTCATGCCGGGTGATAACGTCAAGATCACCGTCAGCCTGATCGCGCCGATTGCGATGGAAGATGGTTTGCGCTTCGCAATCCGCGAAGGTGGCCGTACCGTGGGTGCGGGTGTTGTATCCAAGATTATTGAGTGATACCCTTCCCGCCCCTATGCGACAGCGGCAGATTCGTTCTGCCGCTGTTTTGCTTTTTATAGGCCAGTGGCTCAATTGGTAGAGCAGCGGTCTCCAAAACCGCAGGTTGGGGGTTCGAGTCCCTCCTGGCCTGCCATTATTTATTGATGGCAGCACAACGAACGACGTCTGCAAAGAGTCTATGTCCAAAGATAACAAAGAACCCGTATCGTCCCCGCTGGATAAGCTGAAAATGGCTGCCGCGCTTGCTCTGGTGGCTGTTGGAATAGCGGGTTTTTATTATTTTTCCGAAGGTTCCAATCTCTATCGCGTGCTAGGGATGCTTGTGCTTTTCGGTGTGGCTGTGGGTTTGTTTGCTACCACTGCCAAAGGGCAGGCGCTGCTCTCGTTTATGCGCGGCGCGCGTACCGAGGTGCGCAAGATGGTCTGGCCCACGCGCCAGGAAGCGTTGCAGACTACATTGATAGTGATGGTGCTGGTCGTCATCGTGGGTATTTTTCTCTGGCTCGTCGATATGTTTCTCGGTTGGGGAGTCAGGCAAGTGATTGGGGGAGCCTGACATGGCCCTGCGTTGGTATGTGGTGCATGCCTATTCCGGCTTCGAGCTGCAGGTGAAGCGCTCGCTCGAAGAGCGTGTCAAGCGCTACGGCATGGAAGACTCTTTTGGCGATATTCTTGTTCCCACGGAAGAAGTCGTTGAAATGCGTGACGGCCAGAAGCGCCGCAGCGAGCGCAAATTTTTCCCGGGGTACGTGCTTGTGCAGATGGAGATGAATGAAGACACTTGGCATCTCGTCAAGGATGTGCCCAAGGTGCTTGGCTTTATCGGCGGCACCAGTGATAAGCCTGCCCCTATCACCGAAAAGGAAGTTGATGTCATCCTGAATCGTGTGCAGGAGGGTGTCGAGAAGCCACGGCCCAAAGTGTTGTTCGATGTTGGTGAGGTTGTGCGTGTTATCGATGGCCCGTTCAACGACTTCAATGCAGTTATTGAGGAAGTCAACTACGACAAAAACCGGTTATTGGCAGCGGTACAGATTTTTGGACGGTCTACGCCGGTTGAGCTGGAATTCCACCAGGTCGAGAAGACCTGACGCTTTTTTTTCACTATCGGGGAGCCTGGTATCGATAGCAGGTGCTGGGCGTTTGTACCCGTAACAGGAGTAATGAATGGCAAAGAAGATTGAGGCCTATATCAAGCTGCAGGTGCCTGCCGGAGAGGCGAACCCTAGTCCGCCAGTTGGCCCGGCTCTGGGTCAGCATGGTGTGAATATCATGGAATTCTGCAAGGCGTTCAACGCCAAGACGCAGAAGGTTGAAAAGGGGTTGCCGATTCCCGTCGTCATCACTGTTTTCAATGACAAGAGCTTTACTTTTGTTACCAAGACGCCGCCCGCTTCGATTCTGTTGAAAAAGGCGGCTGGTATCAAGAGCGGTAGCGCGGTACCCAATATGAACAAGGTGGGTAAGGTTACGCGCGAGCAGCTCGAAGAGATCGCTAAAACCAAGGAGCCTGATCTGACCGCTGCCGACATGGATGCCGCGGTACGCACCATTGCAGGTACCGCGAGAAGCATGGGTCTTGAAGTCGAGGGGGTGGTTTAAATGGCTAAGCTCAGCAAACGAATGAAGGCTGCTCGCGAAAAGATCGATCCTGAGAAGCAGTATGAGGCGCCGGTGGCGCTCAAGCTGGTCAAGGATACTGCTACGGCGAAATTTGTCGAGTCTGTCGATGTGGCAATCAATCTGGGTGTTGATCCGCGGAAATCCGACCAGGTTGTACGTGGTGCGACCGTGTTGCCAAAAGGTACCGGGCAAACAGTCAGGGTTGCTGTATTCGCGCAGGGTGACAATGCAGATAAGGCCAAGGCAGCTGGTGCCGATATTGTCGGCTTTGATGATCTCGCTGATGAGGTTAAGCAAGGCAATATGGATTTCGACGTGGTAATCGCGACACCGGATGCGATGCGCGTAGTAGGTCAGCTGGGGCAAATCCTTGGTCCGCGTGGTCTGATGCCGAACCCCAAGGTCGGGACGGTTACCGCCGACGTCGAAACGGCAGTTAAAAATGCCAAGGCGGGGCAGGTACGCTATCGCACCGATAAGGCGGGCATTATTCACTGCACTATCGGTAAGGTGGATTTTGCCGAGACTGATCTTGAGGAAAATCTCAACGCGCTGCTGGCTGATTTGATCAAGCTCAAGCCGGCATCGGCAAAAGGCATTTATGTGCAGAAGGTTTCGGTCGCGTCCACGATGGGGCCATCCGTAGCCGTCGACAAAGGTACGCTCGCGATCTGACTGATTGCGACACGCCGCATGCTCCGCCTGTCGGAGCTTGTGGTGGTAGAACTTTGATCCGCTGCAAGGACGTAGCGGTCATCGAAGACCGCAGGTGTCAGGCGAGACCTGGCTTAATGGGTGGTACCCGGCCTGCGCAGATGGTGTAACCCGGGTTGAACCTGCCGCGGGAACACCGATGGTGTCAGTGCTTCGGCGCTGATGTTTGTGAACCGTGGTGGGCCCAGGTGGCCTCCACAAGAGGAGAGCTGATCGTGGCTTTAAATCTCGAAGGCAAAAAGAAAGTTGTTGCTGAGGTTGCTGCGGTGGCTGCTGAAGCCCATTCCGCGATTGCAGCAGAGTATCGCGGTTTGGTCGTGGGCGATATCACTGAGTTGCGTGCCAAGGCGCGCGAGTCTGGTGTCTACCTGCGAGTGGTGAAAAACACGCTTGCGCGTCGTGCTGTGGAAGGAACAGAGTTTGAGTGCATGCAGGAAGGGTTTGTTGGTCCTTTGATGCTTGCGTTTTCTCTGGAAGATCCCGGCTCGGCTGCTCGGTTGCTGAAGGATTTCGCCAAGGAGCACGAAGCTCTGAAGGTGAAGATGATCGCCTTGGGTGGTCAGATCCATGATGGCTCCGAGCTGGCGCGTTTCGCAAGTCTGCCGACGAAAGATCAGGCTATCAGTATGCTGATGTCTGTGATGAAGGCGCCGGTAGAAAAGCTGACCAGGACGATCAACGAAGTGCCCGGCAAGCTTGTGCGCACAGTAGCTGCAATACGTGACCAGAAAGAATCTGCCGCCTGATTGTCAGGCTGGTTTAACCCGTTAGATATTTGAATTTTAGGAGATTAACAATGGCTGTTTCCAAAGAAGACATTCTTGACGCAATTGCGGAAATGTCGGTAATGGATGTCGTCGATCTGATTTCGGCGATGGAAGAAAAATTTGGTGTTTCTGCTGCTGCGGCTGTCGCCGCCATGCCTGCCGCTGGCGCTGGTGGTGACGAAGCTGCTGCAGAAGCGAAGGATGAGTTTGATGTTGTGATGACTAGCTTTGGCAGCAGCAAGGTTGGCGTCATCAAGGTTGTTCGTGCCGCTACTGGTCTGGGGCTGAAAGAAGCGAAAGACATGGTTGAAGGTGTGCCTTCCACGATCAAGGAAGCTGTCACCAAGGACGAAGCCGAGGAGCTTAAGAAGCAACTCGAAGAGGCTGGCGCAACTGTAGAGCTCAAGTAACCCTGAGGTTGCTGACTCATAGTCGTCGGTTTTTCCGATCAGGCTGACAGCCTTCGCGGCTGTCGGCCTTTTTCTGTTTCCCCTGCGTGGTCAGTGCGCGAATTCTGGCACCTGATAGAGAAGAGGTTTGATAATGGCATATAGCTTTACGGAGAAGAAACGTATTCGTAAGGATTTTGGTAAACGCCCCACAGTTTTGGGCGTTCCGTTCCTTCTTTCCACGCAGTTGGACTCTTTTCGTCAGTTTTTGCAGACCGATGTTCCCCTGGACAAGCGCCGGGATAGCGGCTTGCATGGCGCTTTTAACTCGGTGTTTCCGATCGTCAGCTACTCTGGCTATGTGCAGCTGGAATATGTCGACTATCGCATGGGGCCTCCCATGTTTGATATCAATGAATGTCGTCTGCGCGGTGCGACTTATGCTGCGCCGTTACGGGTGACGTTGCGCCTCGTCATTTATGACAAGGATGCCCCGGCCGGCAAGAAGGTTGTCAAGGATGTGAAAGAGCAGGAGGTCTACATGGGTGAGATGCCTTTGATGACCGACACCGGTACTTTCATTATCAACGGCACCGAGCGGGTAATCGTCTCTCAGTTGCATCGTTCCCCGGGGGTCTTTTTTGACCACGACAAGGGCAAGACGCACTCCTCCGGTAAATTGTTGTTCAACGCGCGGGTTATTCCTTATCGTGGCTCATGGCTTGATTTCGAGTTCGATCCCAAGGATTGTGTGTTCGTGCGTATCGACCGTCGGCGGAAGCTGCCGGCCACCATTCTTCTGCGTGCGCTGGGCTACGAGAACGAAGAAATTCTGGCGACGTTCTACGACTTTCAGAAAGTCAATCTGAAGGGTCCTGATGACTACGAGATCGAAATTGATCCACAGGATCTGAAAGGCGAGCAGGCAGGCTTTGATATCAAGATCAAGGGCAAAAGGCTGGTAGAGGCTGGTAAGCGTATTACCGTGCGCCATATCAAGGCACTGGAAAAAGCCGGTATCAAATCATTCCCCGTGCCGCGGGAGTATCTTGCAACCAAGGTGCTCGCGAAAGACGTTGTCGACACCGATACGGGGGAAATCGTCGCACACGCAAATGATGAGCTGACCGATGAGGTGCTGGACGCACTCGAAAAGGCGGGCATCAAGAGCGTAGAAGTATTGTTTATTAATGAGGTCGATCGCGGCCCGTATATTTCCCAGACATTGCAGATCGATCCGACCCGCTCCCAGCTGGAAGCACAGGTCGAGATCTATCGCATGATGCGTCCGGGCGAGCCGCCGACGAAGGAAGCAGCTCAACAGTTGTTCGAGAACCTCTTCTTCAATCCGGATCGCTACGATCTGTCCGATGTCGGGCGGATGAAGTTCAACCGCCGAATCGGTCGGGAAGATTCTACCGGGTCCGGTGTGCTGGACAAGGAAGACATCCTGGCGGTGCTGAAAGTGTTGATAGACATCCGCAACGGTAAGGGTGTTGTCGATGATATCGATCACCTCGGCAATCGTCGGGTGAGAAGTGTCGGTGAGATGGCGGAAAACCAGTTCCGTGTCGGCCTTGTCAGGGTCGAGCGCGCGGTCAAGGAACGCCTCTCGATGGCCGAGAGCGAGGGCTTGATGCCGCAGCAGTTGATCAATGCCAAGCCGGTTGTTGCTGCGGTCAAGGAGTTCTTTGGTTCCAGCCAGCTCTCGCAGTTTATGGACCAGAACAACCCGTTGTCGGAAGTGACCCATAAACGGCGTATTTCGGCACTTGGTCCGGGTGGTCTGACCCGTGAGCGAGCCGGTTTCGAGGTGCGTGACGTACACCCGACGCACTACGGTCGTGTCTGCCCGATTGAGACACCGGAGGGGCCGAACATCGGTTTGATCAACTCCCTGGCGGTGTATGCGCGGACGAACGATTTTGGTTTTCTTGAAACGCCTTATCGCAAGGTAAAGGGCGGCAAGGTTACTGACGAGATCAGCTATCTGTCGGCCATCGAAGAAGCCAATCTGGTCATCGCACAGGCGAATGCATCGATAGACGAAAAAGGTAACCTGTCGGATGACTTGGTTTCCTGTCGTCACATGAATGAATTTACGCTCGTGCCGCCAGAGAAAGTCGACTATATGGATGTATCGCCGCGACAGATCGTCTCGGTTGCCGCATCACTTATCCCCTTTCTTGAGCATGACGATGCCAACCGTGCATTGATGGGATCGAACATGCAGCGCCAAGCTGTGCCGTGTCTGCGTGCTGAAAAGCCGCTGGTTGGTACCGGTATGGAGCGGGTGGTAGCAGTAGATTCCGGCTCCTCGGTTGTTGCCAAGCGTGGTGGTCGTGTCGACTCGGTTGATTCCGGCCGCATCGTCGTTCGGGTTAATGATGACGAGACCATTGCCGGTGAAGTGGGAGTCGATATCTATCGCACCCGCAAATACTCGCGCTCCAACCAGAATACCTGTATCAACCAGCGTCCGTTGGTCAATCCTGGCGACATCGTCGCGAGGGGCGATGTGCTGGCGGATGGCTCGTCGACGGATATGGGTGAGTTGGCGCTGGGGCAAAACATGCTGGTCGCATTCATGCCGTGGAACGGTTACAACTTCGAGGATTCCATACTCGTTTCCGAACGGGTGGTTCAGGAGGATCGGTTTACCACTATCCATATCGAGGAGCTGACCTGCGTCGCGCGTGACACCAAGCTGGGTGCTGAAGAGGTCACGGCCGATATTCCGAATGTCAATGAAAGCCTGCTAGCCAAGCTGGATGATTCCGGCATCGTCTATATTGGTGCCGAGGTGAAACCAGGTGATATTTTGGTTGGTAAAGTCACACCGAAAGGGGAAACCCAGCTGACGCCGGAAGAAAAACTGCTGCGTGCGATCTTTGGCGAGAAAGCCACCGACATCAAGGATACCTCGCTGCGCGTCGGTTCAGGAACGTATGGCACTGTGCTGGATGTTCGCGTCTACACACGCGACGGCGTGAAGAAAGACAACCGGGCGTTGCAGATCGAAGAAGCGGAAATGGACCGTATTCGCAATGACCTGCGCGACGAGATCCGCATCTACGAGGATGATATCTACGCCCGTGCCCGTGCCTTGTTGATGGGCAAAGTGGCGCAGAGTGGCCCTGACCTCAAGGCTGGCGACAAGATCAGCAAGAGCTACCTCGACTCTCTCGAGCGTAAGCGCTGGTTTGAGATCGCCATGCAAGACGAGGAAATCAACGATCAGTTGGAGAATTTGCGCGGCATCATTGATAGCCAGGAAGATGTTTTTCAGGAGCGGATGAAGGAAGCGAAGGCGAAGCTTGATGCGGGTGATGATCTGGCGCCTGGTGTGCTGAAGATGATCAAGGTTTACCTCGCGGTGAAGCGTCGTGTTCAGCCTGGTGACAAGATGGCGGGCCGGCACGGGAACAAGGGTGTTATTTCCCAGATCGTGCCAGTCGAGGACATGCCTTATTCCGAGGACGGCAGGCCCGTCGATATTGTTTTGAATCCTCTGGGTGTTCCGTCGCGTATGAACGTCGGTCAGGTTCTTGAGGTGCATTTGGGTTGGGCTGCCAAGGGGCTTGGTCTGAAAATCGGCAGAATGCTCGATGCTCAGGCGAAGATGGCTGAGTTACGGGGATTCATCTCCGAAATCTATTCTACTGGCGGACGTCAGCAGGATATCAGCAGTCTCAGTGATGAAGAGGTGCTGGAGCTAGCGAAAAATCTGCGCGGTGGTGTGCCCATGGCGACACCTGTGTTCGATGGTGCGAGCGAGGAAGAGATCAAGTCGATGCTCAAGCTTGCCGATTTGCCAGAGACTGGCCAGGCCGTACTTTATGATGGCCGCACCGGTGAGGCATTCGATCGCCCGGTAACGGTTGGCTACATGCACATGCTGAAGCTGAATCACCTCGTTGATGACAAGATGCATGCGCGCTCGACCGGGCCATACAGTCTCGTCACGCAACAGCCATTGGGCGGCAAGGCGCAGTTTGGTGGCCAACGCTTTGGTGAGATGGAGGTCTGGGCGCTGGAAGCGTACGGCGCGGCTTACACATTGCAGGAGATGCTCACCGTGAAATCGGATGATGTGGTTGGGCGTAACAAGATGTACAAGAACATCGTCGATGGAAATCATCGTATGGAAGCCAATATGCCTGAGTCCTTCAATGTGCTGATGAAAGAGATTCGCTCTCTTGGGCTCAATATTGAATTGGAACAGGACTAGGATCCGGGAGTTTAGACAATGAAAGATTTACTTAACCTGTTCAAAAGACAGACCGAGCAAGAACACTTCGATGCTATTCGCGTAGGGCTTGCTTCTCCCGAGACGATCCGTTCCTGGTCTTTTGGCGAAGTCAAAAAGCCGGAAACAATCAATTATCGTACCTTCAAGCCCGAGCGGGACGGGCTGTTTTGCGCCAAGATTTTTGGCCCGGTGAAGGACTATGAATGTCTCTGTGGTAAGTACAAGCGGCTGAAACATCGCGGCGTCGTTTGCGAAAAGTGTGGCGTTGAGGTGACGCAGACCAAAGTGCGTCGTGAGCGCATGGGGCATATTGAGCTGGCCAGCCCGGTGGCGCACATTTGGTTTCTCAAGTCGCTGCCGTCACGGATCGGCCTGCTGCTGGACATGACGCTGCGTGATATCGAGCGCGTGCTCTATTTCGAGGCGTTCATCGTCACCGAACCCGGTTTTACGCCGCTCGAAAAGGGGCAGCTGTTGTCAGACGAAGCGTATCTCGAAGCGGTTGAGGAATACGGCGACGACTTCGATGCGAAAATGGGTGCCGAGGCGGTACTTGAGCTGCTGAAGAGTGTCGATCTGCGGACCGAGGCTGAGGATTTGCGCGTTGCCATGGGCGAAACCAAATCCGAAACCAAGCTCAAGCGTATCTCCAAGCGCCTCAAACTGGTGGAATCTTTCCTCGAGTCCGGTAACAAGCCCGAGTGGATGATTATGTCGGTGCTACCGATTCTGCCACCCGACTTGCGCCCGCTGGTACCGCTCGATGGTGGCCGTTTCGCGACTTCCGATCTGAACGACCTCTATCGTCGAGTCATCAATCGCAACAACCGTCTCAAGCGTCTGCTCGAACTCAATGCGCCCGACATCATCGTGCGCAATGAAAAGCGCATGTTGCAGGAGGCTGTTGACGCGCTGCTCGACAATGGCCGCCGTGGCCGCGCCATCACTGGCACCAATCGTCGTCCCCTGAAGTCGTTGTCCGACATGATCAAGGGCAAGCAGGGGCGCTTCCGGCAAAACCTGCTGGGAAAGCGTGTCGACTATTCCGGCCGTTCGGTTATCGTGGTCGGTCCCACCCTGAAACTGCATCAGTGCGGCCTGCCGAAAAAGATGGCGCTGGAGCTGTTCAAGCCATTTGTTTTTGGTCGCTTGAATCGTCTCGGTCTGGCAACCACCATCAAGGCGGCAAAAAAGGCTGTCGAGCGCGGTGGCCCCGAGGTTTGGGATATTCTCGATGAGGTGATTCGCGAGCATCCGGTCATGTTGAACCGGGCGCCGACGCTGCACCGCTTGGGCATTCAGGCTTTTGAGGCCGTGCTTGTCGAGGGTAAGGCGATTCGCCTGCACCCCTTGGTTTGTGCGGCATTCAACGCGGATTTCGATGGCGACCAGATGGCTGTTCACCTGCCGCTGTCGATCGAGGCGCAGCTGGAAGCGCGTGCGTTGATGATGGCATCGAACAACGTGCTGTCACCAGCCAATGGCGAGCCGATCATCGTACCGTCACAAGACATCGTTTTGGGGCTGTATTACATGACGCGCCAGAAGATTAATGTCAAAGGCGAAGGGATGGTGTTTGCCGATGTCGATGAGGTGCATCGGGCGTATGAAAATGGTCAGGTTGAGTTGCATGCCCGGGTGAAGGCGCGGATTACTGAGGTGGTGGCCAATGACAAGGGTGAGAATGAAGCGGTTCAGCGCTTGGTTGATACTACGGTAGGACGCGCCTTGCTGTCATCGATCGTGCCGCCAGGCATGAGTTTCGATGTGGTCAACTGCGACCTCAATAAGAAGGCAATCTCGAATCTGATCAACACCTGCTATCGCCAAGTTGGTCTCAAGGAAACCGTGGTATTTGCCGACCGCCTGATGTACACCGGTTTCAAGTACGCGATGAAGTCTGGCGTCTCATTCTGCGCGGATGATATGGAGGTGCCTGCCGAGAAAGCCACGATCCTCGCCGAAGCGGAAGAGCAGGTGAAGCAGGTCGAGGCGCAATATGCGGCGGGCCTGGTGACGCACGGCGAGCGTTACAACAAGGTGGTCGATATCTGGACCCACACCAACGACCAGATCGCGAAGGCAATGATGGCCAACCTTGGGCATGAGGAAGTTGTCAATGCCGAGGGCAAGCTGGAGCAGCAGCCATCGTTCAACTCAATCTTTATGATGGCCGATTCGGGCGCCCGGGGTTCGGCAGCGCAGATTCGCCAGCTTGCAGGCATGCGCGGGCTGATGGCAAAGCCGGATGGCTCGATTATCGAGCAACCGATCACGGCTAACTTCCGCGAAGGTCTGAATGTACTGCAATACTTTATTTCGACCCACGGTGCGCGTAAAGGTCTCGCCGATACAGCGTTGAAGACGGCAAACTCCGGATACCTGACGCGGCGCTTGGTCGATGTCGCGCAAGATTTGGTCATTATCGAGGACGATTGCGGTACTGAACAGGGTGTTCTGATGAAACCCATCATTTCTGGTGGAGAGGTCGTCGAGCAGCTGGGTGATCGTGTGCTCGGTCGTACCGTTGCCAAGGACGTGATCAAGCCGGGTGGGCGGAAAGTCCTTATCCCGGCGGGTACGCTGCTGGATGAGGCATGGGTCGAAAAGCTCCAAGAGCTGGGTGTCGATGAAATCCTCGTAAGGTCGCCACTGACCTGTGAAACTCGCTACGGTGCTTGCGCCAGCTGCTATGGGCGTGATCTGGCGCGAGGCTATCGCGTCAATATCGGTGAGGCGATCGGCGTTATAGCCGCGCAGTCCATCGGTGAGCCGGGTACGCAGCTGACGATGCGTACCTTCCATATTGGCGGTGCGGCATCGGGCGCGGCAGCGATCAGTAGCATCGAGGTTCGCACTGCTGGTAGCGTCAAGCTCCTCAAGCTCAAGAGCGTGACCAATTCTGAGGGTAACCTCGTTACCGTATCGCGCTCTGGTGAGATGAGCGTGGTCGACGAGCATGGTCGTGAACGGGAGCGTTACAAGCTTCCTTATGGCGCCATTTTGACCGTCAAGGATGGTGAGAAGGTGTCTGCCGGTCAGGAGGTCGCCACTTGGGATCCGCACACTCACCCGATTGTTACCGAGGTGGCGGGCAAGGTGAAGTTCTACGACTTTATCGAAGGTGTGACGGTCGATAAGCAAGTAGATGATATTACTGGCCTGACATCGACCGTGGTCATCGATCCGAAATCACGCGGCGCGGCTGGCAAGGACTTACGTCCGATGGTCAAGTTGCTCGATGAAGAAGGCAATGATGTCAACTTGGCGGGTACCTCCATTCCGGCCAATTACGTGTTGCCAGGTGGTGCGATCGTTGGCTTGGAAGATGGTGCGGACGTTGCGATCGGTGATGTACTGGCACGGATTCCTCAGGAGTCGACCAAGTCGCGGGATATTACGGGTGGTCTGCCACGCGTTGCCGACCTGTTCGAGGCAAGAAAGCCGAAAGAGCCAGCCATCATGGCGGAGGCGACCGGTACCATTTCCTTCGGCAAGGAGACCAAAGGTAAGCAGCGTCTGGTCATAACCGATGAGAAGGGCGAGACCTACGAGGAACTCATTCCGAAATGGCGCCATATCGACGTGTTCGAGGGTGAGCATGTGGAGAAGGGTGAAATCATTGCCGATGGCGAGCCGAGTTCTCATGATATTTTGCGGCTGCTGGGTATCTCTGCTTTGGCGGAGTACGTCGTTCAGGAGATTCAGGATGTCTATCGCCTTCAAGGTGTAAAGATCAACGACAAGCACATTGAGGTGATCATCCGGCAGATGCTGCGCAAGGTTGAGGTCGTGGATCCGGGTGATACCAGGCTGCTTAAGGGTGAGCAGGTCGACCGCTCGCGCGTACTCGACGAGAATGACAAGTGTCTGGCGCAAAACAAGATTCCCGCCACTTATCGGGACATTTTGCTCGGCATCACCAAGGCGTCACTGGTTACCGAGTCGTTTATTTCTGCTGCGTCGTTCCAGGAAACGACCCGAGTGCTGACCGAGGCCTCCGTGCGTGGTGCGCGTGATGACCTGCGTGGACTCAAGGAGAATGTTATTGTCGGTCGCCTCATTCCTGCAGGGACAGGGCTTTCACATCACCGCGAGAAACGCCGCAAACGTTCCATCGACAGTGTTTATGACGAGGTCATGGGTGGGGGTGCAGAGTCCGCGACCGGTAGTACCGTATCGCTAGATGTTCCGGTGGATGAATCGAGCGAATAGCAATCAACATGGCGTCAATAAGGGTGCGCCTATTTTGTGCGCCTATTTTGTGCTTGACAGCACATCAGGCGCTCACTACAATGCGCCACCCTCGACAGACCCGGGTGCGCTCTGGGTCTGTCGTTTCTGTTTAGGGCGGGAGAAACCTGAGAAAAAATGGCAACGATTAACCAATTAGTACGCAAGCCACGAAAGCGTAAACCTTCAAAAACCAACGTGCCGGCCCTTGAGGCTTGTCCGCAGCGGCGTGGCGTGTGTACGCGTGTATATACCACGACGCCTAAGAAGCCGAACTCGGCAATGCGGAAAGTTGCGCGTGTACGCTTGACCAATGGCTATGAGGTCACCAGTTACATTGGTGGTGAGGGTCACAACCTTCAAGAGCACTCAGTGGTGTTGATTCGTGGTGGTCGTGTCAAGGATTTGCCTGGTGTTCGCTATCACGTGGTCCGCGGTAGCCTCGATACTCAAGGCGTGTCGAATCGAATGCAGGGTCGTTCGAAATACGGCACCAAGCGTCCCAAGAAGTAAGGTAGAAAGTTATGTCGAGAAGAGCCAGAGCCCCTAAGCGAAGAATTTTGCCAGATCCAAAATATAAGAGTTTGGAATTGGCGAAGTTCATTAATATCGTGATGAAGGATGGTAAGAAGTCGGTTGCTGAAAAGATTTTATACGGTGCCATCGATATTATCGAAGATAAATTGAAGGTCGATGGCCCGGATGCGGTGAGCAAAGCGATCGAGAATGTTGCGCCGATGGTGGAAGTCAAATCCCGTCGGGTTGGTGGTGCGACCTATCAGGTTCCTGTTGAGGTGCGGCCTGTGCGTCAGAAGGCGCTCGCGATGCGTTGGTTGTCCGAGGCAGCGCGCAAGCGTGGCGAAAAATCGATGGCTCAGAAGCTCGCCGGAGAGCTGATGGATGCTTCCGAGGGTCGTGGTTCCGCGGTCAAAAAGCGTGAGGATACGCATCGTATGGCGGAAGCCAACAAGGCGTTCGCGCATTACCGCTGGTAGGCATTAGGAGAATACCCAAGGGTGGCTCGCACAACTCCCATCGAGCGATACCGGAACATCGGTATTATGGCGCATATTGATGCGGGCAAGACAACGACCACTGAGCGCGTGCTTTTTTATACCGGTGTCTCTCACAAGATAGGTGAGGTGCACGACGGCGCTGCGACCATGGACTGGATGGAGCAGGAGCAGGAGCGGGGTATTACGATTACCTCGGCGGCGACGACCTGTTTCTGGAGTGGCATGGAAGGTGGTTTTGATAAGCACCGGATCAATATCATCGATACGCCTGGCCATGTCGATTTTACGATAGAAGTTGAGCGGTCGTTGCGGGTTCTTGATGGGGCTTGTGCGGTATTCTGCGCTGTCGGTGGTGTTGAGCCGCAGTCGGAAACGGTATGGCGGCAGGCGAATAAATATCGCGTGCCTCGCATGGTCTTCGTCAATAAGATGGATCGTGCCGGTGCGGACTTTTTACGGGTCGTCGAGCAGATTCGCACGCGGCTGGGCGCCAATCCGGTGCCCGTCCAGTTGCCGATCGGCGCTGAAGAAAATTTTGCTGGTGTGGTCGACTTGGTCGGTATGCGGGCAATCTATTGGAGCGACGAAGATCGGGGTGTAAGTTTTGATATCAAGCCGGTCCCTGATGATATGGTCGGGGTCTGCGCCGAGTATCGTGAAAAGCTTTGCGAGTCTGTCGCCGAGGCGAACGAAGCGTTGATGGATCGTTACCTCGAGGATGGCGATCTGAGCGCTGAAGAAATCGTTGAGGGTCTTCGCCAACTGACCTTGGCGAATGAGGCGGTGCCAGCCTATTGTGGCTCGGCATTCAAGAACAAGGGTGTCCAGACCATGCTAGATGGTGTGATTCAATTCATGCCGTCACCGCTGGATATTCCGCCGGTAGAAGGCGGGCTGGATAACGGTGAGCCCGGGATCCGGGAAGCGCGCGACGATGCGCCCTTTTCGGCGCTTGCGTTCAAGATCGCAACCGATCCTTTTGTCGGTAGCTTGACCTTTTTCCGGGTCTATTCCGGGGTGCTGAGTTCCGGCGATGCGGTTTATAACTCGGTCAAGGGGAAGCGTGATCGCGTTGGTCGCTTATTGCAGATGCACGCGAATCATCGTGACGAGATCAAGGAAGTTCGCGCAGGCGATATTGCGGCAGCGGTTGGTCTGAAAGAGGTAACCACCGGCGATACGCTGTGTGACCCTGGGGCGGTTATCGTGCTCGAGCGAATGGACTTTCCCGAGCCGGTCATTTCCGTTGCGGTGGAGCCGAAGACCAAGGCCGATCAGGAAAAGATGGGGGTTGCGCTGGGAAAATTAGCGCACGAAGACCCCTCTTTTCGGGTGCGTACCGATGAAGAATCGGGGCAGACCATTATCTCTGGTATGGGTGAGCTCCATCTGGAGATTATCATCGACCGTATGCGGCGTGAGTTCTCGGTCGAAGCAAATGTCGGTGCCCCGCAGGTTGCGTATCGTGAAACGATACGCAAACGGGTCGAGGCGGAAGGCAAGTTCGTGCGTCAGTCGGGAGGCCGCGGTCAGTATGGGCACGTCTGGTTGCGGCTCGAGCCCAAGGGGCGTGGTTCTGGTAATGAGTTCGAAAGCGCTATCGTCGGCGGGGTTGTTCCGCGTGAATTTATACCGGCTGTTGAAAAAGGGGTGATGGAGCAGCTGGAATCGGGGGTTGTTGCTGGTTTCCCGGTGGTTGATGTGAAGGTAACGCTGTTTGATGGCTCTTATCATGATGTCGACTCCAGTGAGATGGCATTCAAGATCGCCGGCTCCATGGGTGTCCGGGCGGGCACGCTAGAGGCAGACCCTGTCATTCTGGAGCCGGTGATGAATGTCGAGATCGTTACGCCGGAAGATTTCATGGGGGACGTCATGGGCGACATTAATCGCCGTCGGGGCGTTGTTCATGGGATGGATGATATGCCAATGGGGAAGGTGATCCGCGCCGAGGTCCCATTGGCTGAAATGTTCGGTTACGCAACCGATCTGCGTTCTGCCACCCAAGGTAGAGCGACTTATACGATGGAATTCGCGAAGTACTCCGAAGCGCCCGCGAGTGTGGCTGACGAGATTATGAAAAAGGCATCCTAGAACTGAATTGGAAGGATTATCGTAATGTCTAAAGAAAAATTTGAACGTACGAAACCACACGTAAACGTTGGCACGATTGGTCACGTAGACCACGGCAAGACGACACTGACAGCGGCGCTGACGAAAGTCATGGCGGAGCAACAGGGCGGTGAAGTCAAGGCGTTCGATGAGATCGACAACGCACCGGAAGAAAAAGCGCGTGGCATCACCATCTCTACCTCCCACGTGGAATATGAGTCGGACAGTCGCCACTACGCCCACGTCGACTGCCCGGGGCACGCCGACTACGTCAAGAACATGATCACTGGTGCAGCCCAAATGGACGGCGCCATCCTCGTGGTCTCGGCGGCGGACGGCCCCATGCCGCAAACGCGCGAGCACATCCTGCTGTCGCGTCAGGTAGGTGTCCCCTACATCGTCGTCTACATGAACAAAGCGGACATGGTCGACGATGAAGAGTTGCTCGAGCTGGTAGAAATGGAAGTGCGTGACCTGCTGTCCACCTACGACTTCCCGGGAGACGATACCCCGATCATCACCGGCTCCGCACTCAAAGCGCTCGAAGGTGATACCAGCGAAATCGGCACCCAGTCCATCATCAAGCTCGTTGCTGCCATGGACGACTACATCCCCGAGCCGGAACGCGCCATCGAAGGTGACTTCCTGATGCCCGTGGAAGATGTTTTCTCCATCTCTGGACGTGGCACGGTGGTCACCGGACGGATTGAACGCGGCATCATCAAAGTTGGTGAGGAAGTCGAGATCGTCGGCATCAAGGACACCATCACCACTACTTGTACTGGCGTCGAAATGTTCCGCAAACTGCTCGACGAAGGTCAGGCGGGGGACAACGTTGGCGTCCTGCTGCGCGGCACCAAACGCGAAGAAGTCGAGCGTGGTCAAGTGCTGTGCAAGCCCGGCTCCATCACCCCGCACACCAAGTTCGAGGCGGAAGTGTACGTACTCAGCAAAGAAGAAGGTGGTCGTCACACCCCGTTCTTCAACGGCTATCGTCCACAATTCTACTTCCGTACCACCGACGTCACCGGCTCTGTCGACCTGGAAGAAGGCACAGAAATGGTCATGCCGGGTGACAACGTCAAGATCACCGTCAGCCTGATCGCGCCGATTGCGATGGAAGATGGTTTGCGCTTCGCAATCCGCGAAGGTGGCCGTACCGTGGGTGCGGGTGTTGTATCCAAGATTATTGAGTGATTTAAATGGCTAAGCAGAATATCCGCATCCGTCTCAAGGCGTTCGATCACCGTTTGATCGATCGTTCTGCCAAAGAGATCGTCGAAACCGCTAAGCGCACTGGTGCGCTTGTTCGCGGCCCGATCCCGTTGCCAACCCGCAAGGAGCGTTTCACGGTGTTGATCTCTCCTCACGTCAATAAGGATGCTCGGGACCAGTATGAGTTGCGTACGCACAAGCGTCTGCTTGATATTATCGAGCCGACGGACAAGACTGTTGATGCGCTGATGAAGCTGGATCTGGCAGCAGGTGTGGATGTGCAAATAAAGCTTAACTAAGCGAAATTTTCTGCTATAATGCGCGCCCTTTCACGGCCCAGGTAGCTTTTTGCCCTGGGCCGTTAAGTTAATAAATGTCGGTATGGTGAGGCTTGAAAAGGTTTTCGCTGTATTAAGAGGTTGATGAGATGTCAGTCGGAGTTGTTGGCAAAAAGTTGGGTATGACCCGCGTTTTCACCGAGGACGGAGTATCTGTCCCGGTGACTGTGATCGAGGTGCAGCCGAATCGTGTAACCCAGGTGAAGACCGTTGATGTCGACGGGTATTCCGCTATCCAGGTTACCGTAGGCAATAAAAAAGCTTCTCGTGTCACCAAGCCGGAAGCCGGGCATTTTGCCAAGGCGCAGGTTGAGCCTGGGCGCGGTTGCTGGGAGTTTCGCCTCGACGTCGATCATGGGTTCGTTCCGGGGTCTGAAGTGGAGGCGTCTATTTTCGAGGATGGCCAGATCGTCGATGTGACCGGCACAAGCATCGGTAAGGGTTATGCGGGTTCGATAAAGCGCAACAACTTCGCCGGTAAAGATGCGACGCATGGCAACTCTATCAACCATCGGACACCTGGCTCGATCGGCCAGTGTCAGACGCCTGGTCGGGTTTTCAAGGGTAAGAAAATGACCGGGCATATGGGTAATGTTAGGCGTACCGTACAGAATCTACAGGTCGTGCGTGTGGATGATGAGCGTAATTTGCTGCTGGTCAAAGGTGCGGTTCCCGGTTCAAAGGGCGGTGATGTCATCATTCGTCCCGCGATCAAGGCATAAGGTAAGAGATTATGGATCTTCAGGTTCAGGGTGGGGGTTCCGTGTCGGTGTCTGATGCGGCGTTCGCTACCGAATTCAATATGGCGCTTGTGCATCAAGCTGTCGTGGCTTACATGGCGGCGGGGCGCGCTGGAACAAAAGCGCAGAAAAATCGTTCAGGGGTTCGCGGTGGTGGCGCCAAGCCGTGGCGCCAAAAAGGAACGGGTCGTGCGCGTGCTGGCACCTCTCGTAGTCCGATATGGCGCTCCGGTGGTGTGACATTCGCGGCGCAGCCGCGCAGCTACCGGCAAAAGCTCAATAAGAAAATGTATCGCGCTGCGATGCGCTCGATCGTGTCGGAATTGATTCGCCTCGATAGGCTCAAGGTGGTTCCTGCTTTTGATCTTGAGGCGCCCAAGACCAAGGGTATGGTGAAGGCGCTAGCGGATCTGGGTTTGCAGGACGCCTTGGTCATTGTGGGCGAGGTCTCTGAAAATCTGGCGCTTGCTGCCAGGAATCTGCCTTTTGTCGACGTTGTCGAGGTGTCTGGGCTGAATCCTTATACGCTCGTTCGGAATGAGAATGCTGTGATTACCGAAGCTGCACTAAAGACGCTTGATGAGGTGCTGTCGTGAACGAGTTGAGGTTGATGGAGGTCTTGAAGGCGCCTCATGTGTCAGAAAAGGCAGCGCTTGCGGCGGAGTCTGGCAATCAATATGTGTTCCGGGTTGCTACGGATGCAACAAAGGGTGAAGTTCGAAAGGCTGTCGAAAAAATGTTTGACGTTAAAGTCGAGCAGGTTCGCGTCTTGAACGTCAAGGGTAAGACGAAGCGTTTCGGGGCCCGGCTTGGTAAGCGGTCTGATTGGCGGAAGGCTTATGTGCGTCTGGTCGAGGGCCAGGAAATCGAAATGCTCGGTGCCGAGTAAGTAGAGGGTTGATATGGCAACGGTAAAGGCAAGGCCTACATCGCCAGGCAGGCGTTTCCAGGTAACAGTTCGTGGTGCCGTGTTGCATAAGGGAGATCCTTATGCGCCGCTGGTTGAGAAGAAGAGTAAAAGTGGTGGGCGGAACAACAAAGGGCGCATCACGACCCGCCATGTCGGTGGCGGTCATAAGCAGCGCTACCGCGTCATCGACTTTAAGCGCAACAAAGATGGTGTGCCGGGTAAAGTAGAGCGGGTCGAATATGATCCTAATCGCACCGCGCATATCGCGCTGGTGCTTTACGCCGACGGCGAGCGCCGCTACATCATAGCGCCCGATAAGGTGGGTGCTGGTGATTTGGTTGTCTCCGGGGTTAATGCGCCGATCAAGGTCGGTAACTGCCTGCCGCTGAGGAATATCCCCTTGGGTACTGTTGTCCACTGTGTTGAGCTGAAGCCTGGCAAGGGTGCACAGTTGGCTCGCTCCGCCGGGGCTAGCGCGCAGTTGGTGGCCAAAGAAGGTGCTTATGCCACGCTCAGGTTGCGCTCCGGTGAGATGAGGAAGGTGCTGTCGGATGGCCGTGCGACCATAGGGGAGGTCTCCAATGGTGAGCATTCGTTGAGGAAGCTCGGTAAGGCTGGCGCAGCGCGGTGGCGAGGAGTCCGTCCCACGGTTCGCGGTGTCGCGATGAATCCGGTTGATCACCCGCATGGTGGTGGTGAGGGGCGCACCTCTGGTGGCAGGCATCCGGTTAGTCCCTGGGGTGTCCCAACCAAGGGTTACAAAACCCGCAAGAACAAGCGCACCGATAAGTTGATCGTGCGCCGTCGTAACCGCAAGTAAGAATTTAAGGTGAGAAAGTGCCTCGTTCCCTGAAAAAAGGTCCATTTGTCGATCATCATCTGACGAAGAAGGTGATGCAAGCGGTTGAGAGTGGTAACAAGCGGCCAATCAAGACTTGGTCGCGCCGTTCGATGGTGACGCCAGAAATGGTCGGTCTGACGATCGCGATCCATAACGGGCGGGTCCACGTGCCGGTGCTGATCAACGAAAACATGGTAGGCCACAAGCTGGGTGAGTTTTCATTGACCCGGACTTACAAGGGCCATATTGCTGACAAGAAATCTAGGCGATAACGATGGAAGTTTCTGCAAAATTGCGTGGTATCCGAATTTCGCCACAAAAGGCGCGACTCGTTTGTGATCAGGTTCGTGGCTTGCCAGTCGAACGCGCGCTCGAGGTCTTGATGTTTAGTCCCAAGAAAGGGGCAAAAATCGTCAAGAAGGTGCTTGAGTCCGCGATTGCGAATGCCGAACACAATGAAGGTGCTGATATTGATGAGCTTCGGGTATCGAAGATTCATGTTGATCAAGGGCCAGTGTATAAGCGGATACGCCCGCGAGCTAAAGGCCGGGCGAACCGGATCCTCAAGCGTACCAGTCATATAACAGTCCGCGTAAGCGACCAGTAAAGGGTTTTACTCATGGGTCAAAAAGTACATCCAATCGGTTTTCGTCTTGGTATCGCGGCAGACTGGAACTCGCGCTGGTATGCGGACGGCAAGGACTACTCCCGCTTTTTGGTAAAGGACGTAGAAGTCCGCGATTACCTCAAGAAGCGCTTGTCGCAGGCGTCGGTAAGTAAGGTGCATATCGAGCGTTCGGCAAATTCTGCATTGATTACCATCCATACGGCCAGGCCTGGAATCGTCATTGGCAAGAAGGGTGAGGACATCGAGAAACTGCGTGGGCAGTTAAGCAAAATGATGGGCATGCCGGTCGCGGCAATAAAAATCAATATCGAAGAGGTTCGCAAGCCAGAAATCGACGCACAGCTAGTTGCAGAAAGTATCGCGCAGCAGCTTGAGCGTCGGATCATGTTTCGTCGAGCAATGAAGCGCGCGGTTGGTAACGCAATGCGCCTCGGCGCGCTGGGCGTGAAAGTCAAGGTTGGGGGAAGGCTCAATGGGGCGGAGATCGCGCGTTCGGAATGGTACCGGGAAGGACGCGTGCCCTTGCATACGCTGCGCGCCGATATCGACTATGGTGTGACCGAGGCGAACACGACTTATGGCGTCCTTGGGATCAAGGTCTGGATCTACAAGGGAGAGGTTTTCGATCTGGAACAGAAATCCGCCCGTGAAGACACCCGGAAGAAGCGCAAAGGCGCTAACTAAGGAGTTTCGAGATGCTTCAGCCTAAAAGAACCAAGTATCGCAAGCAGCATAAGGGGCGCAATCGTGGCCTCGCTCAGAGTGGCAACAGGGTCAGTTTCGGAGAGTATGGACTCAAGTCTCTCGAGCGTGGAAAGATTACGGCGCGCCAAATAGAGGCAGCCCGTCGAGCGATGACGCGTCACGTGCGCCGGGTTGGAAAAATATGGATCAGGATTTTCCCGGATGTTCCAGTTACCAAAAAGCCACTCGAAGTCAGAATGGGTAAGGGTAAAGGAAACGTCGAATATTGGGTAAGTAAGATCCAGCCCGGTCGGGTGTTGTATGAGATGGAGGGCGTAGACGAGGAAACGGCGCGTAAAGCGTTCGAACTCGCGGCCGCGAAACTCCCAGTAAAAACGACGTTTGTCAAGCGTCAGGTGATGTAATGAAAGCTGTTGAACTTCGTGAAAAGAGCGTTCCAGAGTTAGAGGCAGAGTTGGTTGGTCTGTACAAAGAACAGTTCAATCTCCGCATGCAGAAGGGTGTTGGCCAATTGTCGCGCCCAGACCAGTTCTCGAAGGTTCGCAAAAATATCGCGCGCATCAAGACTGTTCTCAACGAGAAAAGATAAGTCAGAGATTTAACGTATGAGTGACGAAAAGCAAAAGATCGAGAGAACCCTGACCGGGCGCGTTGTCAGTGACAAGATGGACAAGACTGTAACCGTCCTGATCGAGCGCAAGGTACGGCATCCTCTCTACGGAAAGTTTATCAAGCGTTCCACTAAGGTGCATGTTCATGATGAGGATAACGCCGCTAAGCAGGGCGATACCGTCGTGATCACGGAGTCCAGGCCTTACTCGAAGACGAAGAGTTGGGCGTTGGTGGAAGTGCGCAAATAGCGCCCCTGAACAGTCAAAGGCTGGTAAAAGAAAATGATTCAGATGCAAACCGTTCTGGACGTGGCCGACAATAGTGGTGCCCGCAAGGTCCAGTGCATAAAAGTGCTGGGTGGGTCCCATCGGCGTTATGCCGGAATAGGCGATATCATCAAGGTTAGCGTGAAGGACGCCATCCCGAGAGGAAAGGTGAAGAAGGGTGACGTGTTCAATGCTGTCGTTGTACGAACTGCAAAAGGTGTTCGTCGTCCCGATGGCTCCTTGATTCGCTTTGATAACAACGCGGCTGTGCTGCTCAATGCAAACCTGGCGCCGATCGGGACGCGGATCTTTGGTCCCGTCACGCGGGAGTTGAGAACGGAAAAGTTCATGAAGATCATCTCCCTTGCTCCAGAAGTTCTTTAATCAGGTAAGCAAATGAAACGTTTAAAGACAGGTGACGAAGTAATCGTGATCGCTGGCAAAGACAAGGGGCGGCGGGGTGCGATAACTCGGGTAATTAAAGGCGATAAAGTGCTCGTTGAGAATATCAATGTCGTCAAAAAGCATCAGAAAGGGAACCCCAATACGGGTGTGCCAGGCGGAATCGTCGACAAAGAAATGCCGATCGATTCTTCTAATGTGATGTTGTTCAATCCAGCGACTGGTAAAGGTGACCGCGTTGGATTCAAGTTCCTCGACGACGGTAGGAAGGTTCGGTACTTCAAGTCGAACGGCGAAATCGTCGAATAACGGGTATCAGTGATGGCTAGACTCAAGAAATTATATAACGACGCAATTGTTTCCAAGCTCAAAGATGAGCTCGGTCTCGATAACGTCATGGAAGTCCCACGGCTGGAAAAAATCACGCTCAACATGGGTGTTGGAGAGGCCACGATTGACAAAAAAGTCATTCAGCATGCTGTGTCCGACATGGAGAAAATCTCGGGCCAGAAGCCGGTCGTAACGCTCGCGCGGAAATCCGAAGCCGGTTTCAAGGTGCGGGAAGGGTGGCCGATTGGCTGCAAAGTCACGCTGCGTAGTGATCGTATGTATGAGTTTCTCGATCGCCTCATCGCGATCGCGATCCCGAGGATACGCGATTTTCGCGGCATGAGTCCAAAAAGCTTCGACGGCCGGGGCAACTACAGTATCGGCGTAAAGGAGCAGATCATTTTCCCCGAGATCGACTACGACAAGATCGACAAGATTCGCGGGCTGGATGTTACCCTGACGATATCGGCAAAAAGCGATGAGCAGGCAAAAGCGCTGTTAGACGCGTTTTCGTTTCCATTCAGGAATTAGCACGGACTATATAGTATGGCAAAGGTTTCCATGATTCAGCGCGAGCAGCGCAGGTCGAAGGCAGTAGCGAAGTATGCGGCCAAGCGTGCCGAGCTGCGGGCGATTATCAAGAACCCCGAAACAGAGTTTGAAGAGAAGATGGCGGCGGTTGAAAAACTACAGAGGCTGCCACGCGACTCGGCTAAGGTAAGGGGAAGAAATCGCTGTAGTCTCACCGGTCGGCCACATGGTTACTACCGTAAATTCGGGCTCGGCCGTAATAAGTTGCGTCAACTTGCCATGCAGGGAGATATCCCGGGTCTTGTCAAGGCTAGTTGGTAATTAGAGGAAGTCAAAATGAGTATGTCTGACCCCGTTGCAGACATGCTGACCAGGATTCGAAATGGTCAGCGTGCAAATAAGCCAAGTGTTACGATGCCTGCGTCGAAGCAGAAGGTCGCGATCCTTAAGGTGCTTCAAGACGAAGGCTACATCGATGGCTTTGAAGTCAGTGATGATAAAAAACCGACATTGACTGTGGTCTTGAAATACTATCAAGGGCGACCAGTAATTGCCGGCATCAAGCGTGTCAGCCGCCCCGGACTTCGTATCTTTAAGGGTAAAGATGAGCTTCCGTCTGTTGACGCAGGTCTTGGTGTTGCGATCATATCAACCTCTAAAGGGGTGATGAGCGATCGCGCCGCGAGAGCAGCCGGTGAAGGTGGCGAAGTCATCTGCACCGTTACTTGATAGAGGTCGGATAAAGAGATGTCACGTATTGCGAAAAACCCCGTTAAGGTCCCGTCAGGCGTCGAGCTGAGTGTGGAAGGGCAGCAGGTTAGCGTAAAGGGCAGCAAAGGGGAGCAAGCTATGCTTGTACATCCTGATGTTGTGGTCAATTTTGAAGACGGTCAGGTCAGTGTCAGGCCTCGTGCTGAGTCATCCACGGACTTTTCTATGGCCGGCACGATGCGGTCACTTATTTCGAATATGGTCCGGGGTGTCAGCGAGGGCTTCGAAAAGAAACTCGAATTGGTTGGCGTTGGTTATCGGGCTAAGGCTCAGGGTAAGACGCTTAATCTCTCGTTGGGGTTCTCTCACCCCGTCGACTTTGAGGTGCCGGAAGGTATTCAGATTGAGACGCCGTCGCAGACTGAGGTTGTTATCAAGGGTGCCGACAAACAGCTGGTCGGTCAGGTAGCGGCTAATATCCGCGCCTTCCGTCCGCCCGAGCCGTATAAGGGCAAGGGAGTTAAGTATGCGGATGAGCGCATCATCCGCAAAGAAGCGAAGAAGAAATAGGTTTAGCTATGGTTAACAAAAAAGCTAGCAGGCTCCGCCGCGCAAAACGGGCACGCTCGAGAATTCGCGGGCGTGGTGTTAACCGGCTTTGCGTGTTTCGGACCCCGCGCCACATTTACGCGCAGATAATCGGCCCTGATGGCGGCACTACCGTCGCTACCGCATCGACCGTCGAAAAGGCTGTCAAGGGAGATTTGAAGTATACCGGCAATGCTGACGCCGCAGCTCAGGTAGGTAAGCTTATTGCCGAACGCGCGCAAGAAAAAGGTATTGACTCTGTCGCTTTCGATCGTTCCGGATTCAAGTTCCATGGTCGTGTAAAAGCGCTCGCCGACGCTGCGCGTGAAGCCGGCTTAAAGTTCTAGAGGCATTATAGATATGGCAAAGGCACAGTATCAGGATCAGAATTCGGACGGGCTGCAAGAGAAGCTTGTGGCGGTCAACCGGGTGGCAAAAGTTGTCAAGGGTGGTCGGCAGTTCGGGTTCACAGCGCTCACAGTTGTGGGTGATGGCGAAGGGAAAGTGGGCATCGGATACGGCAAGGCTAAAGAGGTCCCCGTAGCGATACAAAAAGCGATGGAGCGCGCTCGCCGCGATATGGTAACTGTGGCGCTGAAAGATGGCACGCTGCAATACGACATCACTGCCACGCATGGCGCAGCCAAGGTGTTCATGAAGCCGGCGTCGGAAGGTACTGGTATCATCGCTGGTGGTGCGATGCGGGCGGTTTTTGAGGTCCTCGGTGTGCGTAACGTGCTCGCGAAATGCATCGGGTCACGCAACCCTATTAACGTTGTTAAGGCAACGTTGAATGGCTTGGCGCAGATGTCTTCTCCCGAAGATATTGCCGCCAAACGGGGCAAGACAGTCGAAGAGATTACGGGTTAGACGTCATGGCGGAAAACAAGCAGCTGAAAGTGACATTGCGCAAGAGCCTGAACGGGCGGCTAAAAAAACACAAGGCATGTGCTCATGGCCTCGGTATCCGGAGAATACACAATCCGGTCGTTGTCTTGGATACACCGGAGAATAGGGGGATGATTAATAAGATCTCCTATATGTTAGAAGTTGAGGAAGCGTCCTGATGAAGCTAAATACTTTGCATCCCGCAGCGGGGAGCCGCCCTACACGGAAACGCGTTGGTCGCGGTATTGGCTCCGGTCTCGGAAAAACTGCTGGTCGAGGGCACAAGGGTCAAAAGTCGCGGTCGGGTGGTTTCCATAAAGTCGGCTTCGAAGGCGGCCAGATGCCGTTGCAGCGCCGACTCCCAAAGGTCGGATTCACGGCGCGCAAATCACTCAGGAGCGCTCAGGTTCGTACGTCAGAACTCAATAGCATCGACGCAGAAATTATCGATATTGCGGCGCTGGTCTCCGCGAATATCGTGCCGCTGAACACCAAGCGAGTGAAGGTGTTTTTGTCTGGAGAGGTGACGAAGCCGGTCAGGCTTAAGGGCATCAGCGTCTCAAACGGCGCTCGTAGCGCGATAGAGGCAGCTCAAGGGAGCATCGAGGAATAACGTGGCAAAACGTAGCAGGGCTAAGCCCGGCGCTTCAATTGGTGATATAGGCAAGGTTGCCGAGCTTCGACAGAGGCTCGGTTTTGTGGTTCTTGCGCTGGTGGTTTATCGCATCGGGACCTTTGTTCCCGTGCCTGGGATAAACCCCGGTGCACTGGCTGATTTCTTTAGTAATCAGACCGGCACGATTCTGGACATGTTCAACATGTTTTCCGGCGGCGCGCTTGAGCGCCTTAGCGTGTTTGCTCTTGGGATCATGCCTTACATATCTGCGTCGATCATCATGCAGTTGCTCACGGTCGTCGTGCCGACCTTCGAACAGCTGAAGAAGGAAGGGGAAGCAGGGCGTCGCAAAATCACGCAGTACACGCGCTACTTTACCGTCGCTTTGGCAACGTTCCAGTCGATCGGCGTCGCGCTCAGTTTGCAGTCGCAGACCTTTGCCGATGGCTCGATAGCAATCAATCCGGGGCCCGCATTCGTCTTTACGACCGCCGTCTCGTTGGTAACCGGTACGATGTTTCTGATGTGGCTCGGAGAACAGATTACCGAGCGTGGTTTGGGAAATGGAATTTCGTTGATCATCTTTGCGGGTATTGTAGCCGGGTTACCAGCTGCTATCGCGGGCACGCTCGAACTGGCAAGTACCGGGGAGTTGGCACCATGGCTGGTATTGTTGCTGCTGACACTCGCGGTTGGCGTGACTTATTTTGTCGTATTCGTGGAACGCGGACAGCGACGAATCACGGTGAACTATGCGAAAAGGCAGCAAGGCAACAAGGTGTACGCCGCGCAGTCGAGCCATTTGCCGCTCAAGTTGAACATAGCGGGCGTTATTCCGCCGATTTTCGCGTCTAGTATCATTTTGTTTCCGGCGACGCTGGGGCAATGGTTTGGAAGTACCCAAGGTTTGAGCTGGATGCAGGACGTTGCGCTGCTACTGTCACCGGGGCAGCCGCTTTATACGTTGTTCTATGCCTTGGCGATTATCTTCTTCTGTTTCTTTTATACGGCGCTGGTTTTCAATGCGCGCGAGACGGCGGAAAACCTCAAGAAGGCCGGTGCGTTTATTCCGGGGATACGGCCTGGCGAGCAGACAGCTCGTTATATTGACGGGGTGATGACTCGGCTAACTGCGGTTGGTGCTATCTATATTACCGCGGTTTGTTTATTGCCAGAGTTCATGATCATAGCGTGGAATGTGCCGTTCTACTTCGGCGGGACGTCACTCCTTATTATCGTTATTGTTGTCATGGATTTTATCTCTCAGGTTCAGGCGCATTTGATGTCAAGCCAGTACGAAGGGCTCATGAAAAAGGCGAACCTGAAAGGCTATGGGCGTTCCGGCGCATTGAGATAACCCGTTTTAGTTGATTTGTTAGGTGTAGATCATGAAAGTTCGAGCATCAGTAAAAAAGATTTGTCGCGATTGCAAGATCGTCCGCCGCAAGGGCGTCGTGCGGGTGATTTGTAAAGATCCCCGGCATAAACAGCGTCAGGGCTAGGCGAACGGGTTTTGACAGGCAGTAGTGCGATTTTTCATCTTATCATGGGCGTCAGTCTGTGATGGGGCTTGTATTCTGTTCGCTAAGTACCTAGAATTGCGCACCCTTTTTCGAGGGGCGACGTTGGAGAAGATAAATGGCTCGTATAGCTGGTATTAATGTACCCGATAACAAACACGCAGTGATTGCGCTCACCTCGATTTACGGGATTGGGCGGACGCGTGCCAAACAGATTTGTGAGGCGGCGGGTGTTGAGCCGTCGAACAAAATGCGTGACCTCAGTGAAGGTGAGATCGAGAATCTCCGCACTGAGGTTGCCAAGTTCTCGGTGGAGGGTGACCTCCGTAGGGAAGTATCGATGAATATCAAGCGTCTGATGGATCTTGGCTGCTTCAGAGGCATCCGCCACCGTCGCGGACTTCCGTTGAGAGGGCAGCGTACAAGAACCAACGCGCGTACCAGGAAGGGGCCACGTCGCCCCATCAAGAGATAAGGTTAGGCAGGTAAATTTAATATGGCCAAGGCTCAGAACCGAAGCAAAAAGAAGGTTAAAAAGGTAGTTACTGACGGCATCGCGCACGTCAACGCATCTTTTAACAATACGATTATTACGATAACCGACCGTCAGGGTAATGCACTCTCTTGGGCGACATCGGGCGGATCCGGATTCCGCGGCTCGCGTAAGAGCACCCCCTTCGCGGCACAGGTTGCTTCGGAACGTGCTGGTGAAGCGGCTAGAGATTACGGATTGAAAAACCTAGAGGTTCGGGTCAAGGGGCCTGGCCCTGGGCGGGACTCGGCTGTACGTGCGCTGAACAACCTAGGCTACAAAATAACATCCATCACGGACGTCACGCCGATTCCACATAACGGCTGCCGTCCTCCGAAAAAACGTCGGGTTTAACAAATGGCTAGATATATCGGACCTAAGTGCAAGCTGAGCCGTCGTGAAGGCACGGATCTTTTTCTCAAGAGCCGTGCGCGGTCTCTGGATACCAAGTGCAAACTGGATAAGGTTCCTGGTCAACATGGGGACAGACGCAGCCGCCTCTCAGATTACGGTATGCAGCTGCGTGAGAAGCAGAAGCTCCGCCGTATCTACGGCGTTCTTGAAAAGCAGTTTCGTAATTATTTCAAGAAAGCGGCTTCACAGAAGGGCTCGACAGGCGAAAACCTGCTTAAACTGCTCGAATGCCGTCTCGATAATGTCGTCTATCGCATGGGTTTTGGCGTCACGCGTGCAGAATGTCGCCAACTCGTCAGTCATAAGGCCATCATGGTCAACGGGACTGTCGTCAATATCCCTTCCTATCAGGTGAAAGCCGGAGATGTGGTCGAGATTCGTGAAAAGGCGAAGAAGCAGCTGCGCATCCAGGAAGCGGTAAATATTGCCCAGCAATTCGGCTTTCCCGAGTGGGTGGATGTCGACGCAAAGGCGATGACAGGTATCTTCAAGTCGGTTCCGGAGCGCAGTGATCTTGCTGCCGATATCAACGAGTCTCTCGTTGTTGAGCTGTACTCCAAGTAAGCTAGTAAAAGAGGTTTGGCACATGTCAGGAAGTCTTAACGAGATGCTGCGTCCCAGCAAAATCGTCGTTCAGGAACAGGGTCTCAATAAGGCCAAGGTTGTTCTGGAGCCACTTGAGCGGGGATTTGGTCATACCCTGGGAAATGCGCTTCGTCGTATTCTCCTTTCGTCCATTCCTGGCTGTGCAATCACCGAGGCGCAGATCTCCGGTGTGCTGCACGAATACACCAGTATCGAGGGTGTGCAGCAGGATGTCGTCGAAATTCTGCTCAACCTCAAAGGCGTTGCGTTGATCATGCATTCGAAAGAGGATGCAACTGTGACGATCAACAAGAAGGGGCCAGGACCCGTGCTGGCTTCTGATATTCAGGCCGATCACGATATCGAAATCGTCAATCCTGATCATCTGATTGCCAACATCACCGGTAAGACGACGCTGGAGATGACGCTTAGAGTTGAAAAGGGGCGCGGCTATCAGCCAGCCAATGTACGCGTTGATCCTGACGAGAACCGTGAGATTGGCCATATGTTGCTTGATGCGAGCTTTTCGCCGATCCGCCGCGTTGCCTACACGGTTGAAAACGCGCGGGTAGCTCAGAGCACCAACCTCGACAAGCTGGTGATCGATCTTGAAACCAATGGCACGGTCGACCCAGAGGAAGCAATCCGCCTTTCCGCGGGCATATTGCAGCAACAGTTGGCGATTTTTGTCGACTTTGAGAAGCAGGAAGCGCCACAGCCCGAAAAGCACGAGAACGAGATGGATCCGATCCTGCTGCGGCCAGTAGACGATCTCGAATTAACGGTGCGGTCTGCGAATTGCCTCAAGGCCGAGAACATCTACTATATAGGGGATCTGATTCAGCGCACCGAGGTTGAGTTGCTGAAAACGCCCAATCTCGGCAAAAAGTCTTTGACCGAAATCAAGGACGTTCTTGCCTCTCATGGGTTGTCCATGGGAATGCGGCTGGAGAACTGGCCGCCGCCGGGGCTCGGCGACAACGACAAAAAAGCTTCCTGATCATAAGTTTCAGCTTAAGGTAATCATCAAATGCGTCATCGTAAAGCCGGCAGGCAGTTCAACCGCAATGCGAGTCATCGCAAGGCCATGTTGCAGAACCTGACCAATAATCTGTTTCGTCACGAACTGATCAAAACCACATTGCCGAAGGCCAAGGAGTTGCGCCGCGTCGCGGAACCGTTGATCACAATGGCCAAAGAGGATTCGGTTCATAAGCGTCGTCTGGCGTTTGCGCGTCTTCGCGACAAAGAAATGACCGGCAAGCTGTTTGCCGAACTTGGGCCACGCTACCAGGATCGACCCGGTGGCTATCTGCGTATTCTCAAGTGTGGAAACCGCCCCGGAGACAACGCGCCAATGGCGTATGTTGAGCTGGTTGACCGTCCGATGCCGGACGAGGAATAGCGCTCAATTGGCGTTGCAACAAAAAGGCCGGGCATTGCCCGGCCTTTTTGTTTCTGAGATTCAATCAAGCAGTGGTTTGAGGTACTGGCCGGTATGAGAGTCCTTGTTGGCAGCCAGCATTTCAGGTGTGCCTTCGCCAATAATTTCTCCTCCGCCTGAACCTCCCTCTGGCCCCAGATCGACAATCCAGTCAGCGGTCTTGATCACGTCGAGGTTGTGTTCGATGACGATCACGGTATTGCCATGATCACGTAGGCGATGCAGTACATTGAGCAGCTGTTCGACGTCATGAAAATGGAGTCCGGTGGTGGGTTCGTCGAGAATATAGATTGTGCGTCCGGTGTCGCGCTTGGAAAGTTCTCTTGCCAGCTTGATGCGTTGCGCCTCGCCTCCAGAGAGCGTTGTCGCGGCCTGCCCCAGGGTGATGTAGGAAAGTCCAACATCCATCAAGGTCGCGAGCTTGCGGCTGACGGCGGGCACTGCGGTGAAGAAGTCGGCGGCTTCTTCGACTGACATGTCTAGCACCTCGCTGATGTTTTTGCCCTTGTAGTGGATGTCGAGCGTTTCCCGGTTGTAGCGTTTGCCCCCGCAGACGTCGCAGGGCACATAGATATCGGGGAGGAAGTGCATCTCCACCTTGATGAGCCCGTCACCCTGACAGGCTTCGCAGCGTCCGCCTTTCACATTGAAGCTGAAACGCCCCGGTTTGTAGCCGCGGGAACGTGCTTCGCGGGTGCCGGCAAAAAGTTCTCGAATCGGTGTGAACAGGCCGGTGTAGGTTGCGGGGTTGGACCGTGGGGTGCGGCCGATGGGACTCTGATCGATATCGATGATCTTATCGAAGTGTTCCAGTCCCTCAATGCTTTCATAGGGTGCGGGGTCGGTGGCTGCGCGATTCAATTCGCGCGCAATGGCGCGATAGACCGTGTCGTTGATCAAAGTCGATTTGCCTGAACCCGAGACGCCGGTGATGCAGGTTAGTAGCCCTACTGGGATGCTCAGCTCGACATTCTTCAGGTTGTTCCCTCGCGCGCCACGGACCACGAGCATTTTGTCCGGTTGCGGCGGTGTGCGCATGGGCGGCACCTCGATCCGTCGCTTGCCGGCGAGGTATTGGCCAGTAATCGAATGCCTGCTGCGCTCGATCTGTTTTGGTGTTCCCTGGGCAACGATTTCGCCGCCATGCAGCCCGGCGCCGGGTCCGATATCGATGACGTGGTCGGCGGCGCGGATGGCTTCTTCATCGTGTTCGACCACGATCACCGTATTGCCAAGATCGCGCAGCCGGGCCAGCGTGTCGAGCAGGCGCTGATTGTCGCGTTGGTGGAGGCCAATGGATGGCTCGTCGAGCACGTACATGACCCCGACCAGCCCGGCGCCGATCTGGCTGGCGAGGCGGATGCGTTGGGCTTCACCGCCGGAAAGGGTATCGGAGCTTCTGTCGAGACTGAGATAGTTCAAGCCAACATTGGCGAGAAAACGCAGCCGCTCGCTGATCTCCTGGACAATTTTCGCAGCGATCTGCCCCTTGTGGCCCGTGAGTTTCAGCTGTTCGAAGAAGGCGAGGGCGTCACTGATTGGCAGGCTGGAGATTTGCGGGAGGTTGGTGTCGTTGATAAAGACATTGCGCGAGGCGAGATTGAGCCTGGTCCCTTCGCAGTCCGGACAGGGCTGGGTGATCATGTACTTGGCGAGTTCATCGCGAACCGCAGAGGAGTCGGTCTCGCGATAGCGGCGCTCCATATTGTGCAGAATGCCTTCGAAAGGATGGCTGCGGGTAAATCGCAGCCCACGGTCATTGCGGTAGGTGAACTCGATGCTTTCACCACCGCTGCCGTAGAGGATCACCTTCTGTTGCTTCTTGGTCAGTTTCTTAAAGGGTTTTTCGATATCAAAGCCGTAGTGCGCTGCAAGCGAAGAGATCAGCTGAAAATAGTAGCCGTTACGTTTGTCCCAACCGCGGATGGCGCCATCTGCCAGTGACAGCTCGGGGTGGGCGACGATGCGGGTGGGGTCGAAGGTCTGGATGACACCAAGGCCATCACAGCTCGGGCAGGCGCCGGTGGGGCTGTTGAAGGAGAATATCCGCGGCTCCAGCTCGGGCAGTGAATAGCCGCAGTGGGGACAGGAAAAGCTCGATGAGAAAATGATCTCGGGCTCCTCAGGGTCGTCCATCCAGGCCACTTTTGCAATGCGGCTTGCCAGATTCAGCGCGGTTTCGAATGATTCGGCCAGGCGTAATTGCAGGTCGCCACGAACCCGAAAACGATCTACGACCACATCGATACTGTGTTTACGACGCAGGTCCAGCTTGGGCGGATCGTCCAGCTCGTAGACTTCCCCATTGATTCGAGCACGAATGAAACCCTGTGTCCGCAGGCTGTCGAGCAGCTGTAGGTGTTCCCCCTTGCGGTTGTTGACGACCGGTGCGAGCAGCATCAGCTTGCTGCCTTCGGGCAGGGTTAGCACCTGGTCGACCATCTGACTGATGGTTTGTGCTTCGAGCGCGACCTGGTGTTCGGGGCAGCGGGGAGTACCGGTGCGGGCGAACAATAGTCGCAGGTAGTCGTGTATCTCGGTAATCGTGCCGACGGTGGAGCGGGGGTTGTGCGAGGTGGTTTTCTGCTCGATGGAAATGGCTGGTGACAGCCCTTCGATATGGTCGAGGTCCGGCTTTTCCATCATCGACAGGAACTGCCGGGCATAGGCCGATAGTGATTCGACATAACGGCGTTGTCCCTCCGCGTAAATGGTGTCGAATGCCAGGGACGATTTGCCCGAACCTGACAGCCCGGTAATCACAATGAGCTTGTCGCGCGGAATGGCGAGATCGATATTCTTCAGGTTATGGGTGCGCGCACCACGAATGATGATTTTGTCCATTGGGGTTGGGAAGTTGTTGGCGAGTTGGGCCTTGCGACCCCCGAAGAAAGCTAAAACGCCTGTTGCCCGATTGATGATTCTCGGGCTCGTCTCAGTGTGTAAGCTGATAATATACGACGGCCTCCGCTACTGAAAGAGCTTGATCGGAATGACAAAAAAAGAGCTTCAACCATTGACCGGGGTTGAACGGAGAACCACTGTCGGGCTGGCCGGTGTCTATGGCATTCGAATGCTTGGCCTGTTCATGATTCTGCCGGTATTCGCGCTGTATGCCACGACGTTGGAGGGGGTGACGCCGACGCTGGTTGGCCTGGCCATTGGTATATACGGTCTCACGCAAGCGGTATTTCAGATTCCGCTAGGGCTGCTTTCCGATCGTATAGGGCGTAAACCGGTGATTCTGGCCGGGCTGGCGGTGTTTGCCCTGGGCAGCGTGATTGCCGCAACCGCGACAACGATCGAGGGTGTTGTGGTGGGGCGGGCAATTCAGGGCAGTGGCGCCATCGCGGCGGCTACCCTGGCGCTATTGGCGGACCTGACGCGTGAAACGGTTCGAACCCGGGTGATGGCGATTGTCGGTGTGACAATCGGTGTCTCCTTTTCGGTAGCGATGGTGCTGGGGCCGCTGCTGAACCAGTGGATCGGTGTGCCTGGTATTTTCTGGTTGACGGCGGTGCTGGCTGGGGTGGCTGGCTTGATCGTGTGGCAGGGCGTGCCAACACCGACACGGATCAAGCGTCATCGTGATACCGGCATGGTTTGGAGCTACCTGGGTGATGTGCTGCGGGATCGGCAGTTGCTGCGGCTCGATCTGGGCATTTTTACCCTGCATCTGTTGCTTGCTTCAAACTGGGTTGTGTTGCCGCTGCAGTTTCAGGATCATTTTTCGATACCGTCGGTGTCGCATTGGAAAATCTACCTGCCTGTCATGTTGCTCGGGTTCGCGGCCATGGTGCCGTTCATCATCATTGCCGAAGCCCGGCAGAAGATGAAACTGGTTTTTGTGGCTGCGGTGGCCGTGCTGGTGATTGCGGAATTGCTGCTCTATGGCAACAACGCCAGTTTCTGGGCGCTGATGTTCGCGTTATGGGTGTTTTTTACTGCGTTCAATCTGCTGGAAGCCTCATTGCCGTCGCTGGTTGCGAAGACCTCGCCACCTGATGCCAAGGGCACGGCGATGGGCGTCTATTCGACATCCCAGTTCATGGGGATCTTCGTCGGTGGGCTGGCTGGCGGCTGGTTGCATGAGCATCATGGTCTGAGCGCAGTGTATCTGTTCGGTGCTGTGGTTGCCGCCATTTGGCTGCTGGCTGCCGCGAGTATGAAAAACCCCGGTTATTTGAGCAGCCTGGTGCTGGATGTGGGAGAGATGGATGAGCAGGCAGCCCAAGCGTTGGCCACCGAATTGGGGGGAGTGCCTGGTGTTGCCGAGGCAGTGGTGATCGCAGATGAGGGTGTTGCCTATCTCAAGGTCGATCGCGAAAAGGCGGCACTGGACACGCTGGAGCAGTATTCCAGACCAACGACAGCTATGTGAACTTCCCATGTTTGTCATGCTCCGTGCGTCGACAAGACCTGATCGCCAATCCGCGCTAGAATCGCGCATTACTGAATGTAAGTTACTTAAGGTTCGAACATGGCAAGCAGAGGCGTCAACAAGGTTATTCTGGTCGGCAATCTGGGCAAGGACCCTGAAACCCGCTATATGCCCAGCGGCGGAGCGGTAACCAATATCACGGTTGCAACATCCGAGACCTGGAAAGATAAAGCAACCGGGCAACCACAGGAGCGTACCGAATGGCACCGTGTTGTGTTCTTCAATCGCCTGGCGGAAATTGCCGGTGAGTATTTGAAGAAGGGCTCCAAGGTCTACATCGAGGGCAGTCTACGCACGCGCAAGTGGCAGGGTCAGGATGGTCAGGATCGCTATACCACCGAGATCGTCGCCAATGAGATGCAGATGCTCGACAGTCGTAGCGGCGGTAGTACGGGGGGATACGAGGAGCCGCCCATGCCGACGGAAGCTCCCCAGGTCGCCAGTAAGCCTGCGGCCCAGCCGGTGAAGGACGATTTCGAGGACGACATTCCTTTCTGATGCTCGCTGGGGCGTCAATCCATCGATTTGACTGATCCCTTTCACAGTTTCAGTAACTGCCACCGCTTGACGGTGGCAATCTCCAGATGCTTGCAAGACAATACCGGCCATTCAGGGTGTGGCGGGTCACGTCTGGCCGTACTCCTTATTCAAGCTGATCCCGGCACGTCGGTCGGGGCAATGGATTTGCAGGCAATCAAAACATGAGCAAGCGTAAAGGCATTATCCTCGCGGGTGGCTCCGGCACCCGTCTGTACCCCCTTACCATCTCGGTCAGCAAGCAGCTGATGCCGGTCTACGACAAGCCGATGATCTACTATCCGCTGACCACGCTGATGCTGGCCGGTATCAAGGATATCTTGCTGATCACCACGCCCCAGGATGCGGCTGCGTTCGAGCATTTGCTGGGTGACGGTTCGCAGTGGGGAATCAATTTGCAGTATGCGGTTCAGCCCAGCCCGGATGGCCTGGCGCAGGCGTTTCTGATTGGTGAAGAATTCATTGGCGATAGCCCGGTCACGCTGATTCTGGGTGACAATATTTTTTATGGTGAAGGGTTTTCACTGCGACTTCAGGGCATTGGTCGCCGCGATACCGGCGCGACCGTGTTTGGCTACTATGTCCATGATCCGGAGCGCTACGGTGTGGTCGATTTCGATGAGAGCGGAACCGCGACCAGCATTGAGGAAAAACCCGAACATCCCAAGTCCAACTACGCTGTAACCGGGCTCTATTTCTATGACAATGACGTGGTCGACATTGCCCGTAATGTAAAGCCGTCGCTGCGGGGTGAACTGGAGATCACCGACGTCAACAAGGTCTACCTCGAACGTGGCGACCTGGCGGTGATGCGCATGAGTCGCGGTACTGCCTGGCTGGATACCGGCACCACGCAGTCATTGCTCGATGCCGCCAATTTCATCCGCGTCATCGAGGAGCGGCAGGGATTGAAGATCGCCTGCCCGGAGGAGATTGCCTGGCGACAGGGTTTCATCGACGATGAGCAGCTGGAAAAGATCGCGCAGCCATTGAAGAAGAGCGGCTATGGTGCCTATCTGCTGGCGATGCTCGACAAGCGGTACTAGTCATGACAAGCATTCTCGTCACAGGAGCCAATGGGCAGTTGGGTCAGGAGCTGCAACGGGCGGTACCGCAAGGCGTGGCGCTGATCGCGCTGGGGCGGCAGGAGCTGGATATTGCCGACGCTTCGGCCGTTAGTCGCAAGGTCGCGGAAGTTCGACCGGACTGGATCATCAACGCTGCTGCCTATACAGCCGTTGACAAGGCGGAGTCGGATGAGGAAATGGCCATGGCCATCAATGTCACTGGCGCTGAAAATCTGGCCAGCGCCGCGCTTGAATTCGGTGCGCGACTGGCGCATGTGTCCACTGACTTCGTTTTCGATGGCTGCAAGAGCCGTCCTTACCAGCCGGACGATGCGATGAACCCGGCTGGCGTTTATGGTGAGACGAAACAAAAGGGGGAGCAGGCGGTCAGAGAAGTGATGGGCGACGACGCATTGATCGTGCGGACCGCCTGGGTCTACTCCGCGCATGGCAACAATTTCGTCAAGACAATGCTGCGTTTGATGAGCGAGCGCGAGGAACTCGGCGTTATCGAAGACCAGGTGGGTACGCCGACCTGGGCGGCCGAGCTGGCCAAGGTGCTCTATCTCGCCATCGACAAGTCACTGGCAGGCACCTACCACTGGACCGATACCGGGGTGGCGAGCTGGTATGATTTTGCTGTGGCGATTCATGAACTTGGGCGTTCGATGGGGTTGCTGCCGCGTGATGTGACAATCAACCCAATATCCACCGAAGCATATCCGACCCCGGCTGCGAGACCGGCGTACAGTGTGCTGAGCAAGGAAGCAATGCGTCAGGCTACCGGCTACACCGGCATGCACTGGCGTGCGGCACTGAACAATATGATGAAGGAACTTGAAAATGGCTAATCTATTAGTGACCGGCGCCGCCGGTTTTATCGGGGCGAATTTTGTTTACTACTGGCTTGATACCTATCCCGGCGACCGGGTGATTGGTTTGGACGCACTCACCTATGCCGGCAACCACGAAAGTATTCGCTCGGCGGAAAGCAATCCGGCCTTTCGCTTCGTGCATGGGGATATTCGTGATCAGGCGCTGATCGAAAAGCTGCTGCGCGAGGAAAAGATCGACACCATCGTCCATTTTGCCGCCGAAAGCCATGTCGATCGCTCCATCAGCGGCCCCGACGCTTTCATCGATACCAATATCGGCGGCACGCACTCGATGCTGAAAGCCGCGCGTGCCGTGTGGCTGGATGGGCCGGAGGGGCGTTTGCCTCACCGTTTTCACCACGTATCCACGGATGAAGTCTATGGCACGCTGGGCCCGAACGATCCGCCGTTCACCGAATCCACGCCCTATGCGCCAAACTCACCTTATTCTGCCAGTAAGGCGGCATCGGACCATCTGGTCAGGGCTTACCACCATACCTACGGTCTGGAAGTAACGACCAGCAACTGCTCCAACAATTACGGTCCCTATCAGTTTCCGGAAAAGCTGATTCCGCTGGTGCTGATCAACATTCTGCATGGCAAGGCGCTTCCCATCTACGGCGACGGCAAGCAGATACGCGACTGGCTGTACGTGGATGATCATGCCCGCGGCATCGACCTGATCATCAAGAAAGGCCGGCTCGGTGAGACTTACAACATCGGTGGTCACAACGAATGGACCAATATCGACATCGTCAACCTCATCTGCAAGTTGATGGATGAGCGCTTTGCTGCCGATCTGCAGATGAAAGAAAAATACCCCGATGCGCCTGCTGCACGTGGGGAGAAGGCTAACTCGTTGATCACCTACGTCAAAGACCGCCCCGGTCACGATCAGCGTTATGCGATCGATGCGGCGAAGACGACAGCAGAGCTGGCCTACAAGCCCGTGGAAAGTTTTGAAACCGGTATCGATAAGACAATATCCTGGTATCTCGACAATGAAGGCTGGTGGCAGCGAATCCTCGACGGCAGCTACCAGGAATGGATTGATCAGCAGTATGCCGATCGGAAAGCAAGTTGAGATTGGTTTGTCGGCGGCCGATGCCGGCGAGTATCGTTAAATAGTAAGAAGGGTTAGTTAGTGTTTTTTTGGGAGACAATATGAAAGTTACAATTTACGGTTCCGGCTATGTGGGGTTGGTGACAGGCGCCTGTCTGGCGGATGTGGGCAACAAGGTACTTTGTGTCGATGTCGACGAAGAGAAAATCGCCAAGCTAAAGCAGGGCATTCTGCCCATCTACGAGCCTGGGCTTGATGGCGTCGTGGAAGACGCGATGAAGCGCGGCAATCTTGATTTCACGACCGATATGGATCGGGCGGTCAATCACGGCGAAGTACAGTTCATTGCCGTCGGTACACCGCCGGACGAGGATGGTTCTGCCGATCTGCAGTACGTGCTGGCGGTGGCTGAGACAATCGGTCAGCGGATGACATCGCCAAAGGTCGTGGTGGATAAGTCAACCGTCCCTGTGGGTACAGCCGACAAGGTAAGGGCGAAGATCTCGGCGTGTCTGAACGAGCGAGGTGAGAAGTTGGACTTCCACGTCGTATCCAACCCGGAGTTCCTGAAAGAGGGCGCGGCGCTGGATGATTTCAAGCGGCCTGACAGAATCGTGGTTGGGGTCGATAGCGACCATGCTACCAGCGTGATGCGGGAACTGTATGCACCATTCAACCGCAATCACGACAAGCTGATCGTCATGGACATCCGCTCCGCCGAGCTGACGAAATATGCTGCCAACGCCATGTTGGCCACCAAGATCAGCTTCATGAATGAGATTTCCCAGCTGGCTGAAAAACTGGGCGCGGATATCGAGGCCGTTCGTATTGGCATCGGCTCCGATCCACGGATTGGTTACCAGTTCATCTATCCGGGCTGTGGCTACGGTGGCTCCTGTTTCCCAAAAGATGTGAAGGCGCTGGAGCGTACCGCCAGGGAAGTTGGTTTTGACGCACAGTTGTTGTCGGCGGTTGAGGCGAGGAACAACGATCAGAAGCATATTCTGTATCGCAAGCTCGATCGTCACTTCGATGGTGACCTCAAGGGCAAGACCATTGCCGTCTGGGGGCTGGCCTTCAAACCGAACACCGATGATATGCGTGATGCGCCTTCCAGGGTGCTGATGGAGGCGCTGTGGGAATCTGGTGCGAGCGTCCGCGCCTATGACCCTGAGGCCATGAATGAGACCCGCCGAATCTATGGCGAGCGCGATGACCTGGCGTTGGTTGATGAGCCCTATGCAGCGCTCGATGGGGCTGATGCACTGGTCGTCTGCACCGAATGGAAGATTTTCTGGAGCCCGGATTTCGAAGGGATCAAGCGGCGCCTTAGCAGCCCCGTCATTGTTGATGGCCGCAACATCTACGACCTCGATCGCATGCGCCAGCATGGTTTCTCCTACTATGCTGTCGGGCGTGAACATGTCGAAGGCGAGGCCTCGTCAGCGGACAATGGCGTCGTGCAGCTGAAGGTTGGCGGTGCGAGGTAGCGACTGAACGGCTTTACCTTAGTCAGCCCGAACGAGATCTGCTCGTTCGGGCCTGAAAGGGCGCGGGGAGTAGTTGAAATCCCGTATGGCGTCACCGCTGTCGAAGACCAGATCCTGCTGGGTTCTGTCGGCCATCGAAGGCAGCAGGTGCCTGTATTGGGGGAGCAGCGCCGCCATTCGTATCGCGGTTCGGGCGACCGGTAGCGGTATATACACAGTACGCTGTTTGCGTCCCAATGCCTCAAATAGACGCGTGACCATTTCCCGGTAGCTGATCACATCCCCTCCACACAAGGCGTAAAGCGCGTTCTCTGTAGTCTGCTGTGTCAGGCACGCCAGCGCGGCATTGGCAAGGTCGGCGGCATGTACCGGGCTGCGTTTGCCGCATGCCTCCCCGAATAGCGGGAAGAAGCGGTAACGTTCGATGAAGCCTGCAATCACCGCAACATTCTTGTCCAATCCTGCACCATAGACCATTGTCGGGCGCAGAATCGTCCAGCCAATACCATGTTTCTCAGCGTAGTCTCGCAGCAGCGTCTCACCCAGACGTAGCATTTCTGCCGTCTTGCGCTCTGCCGGGTCAGGAGAATCGATCTTGGAGACCGCGCTTGTCGAGCTGAAAGCGATGATTCTGCCGGGTGCAGAGTCGGATTCATGAAGCATCTTGCCCAATACCCATATCGGCGCCAGGCTGATCAGCGTTTCATTGCCTGTAAACGTCAACGGGTTCCTGGAGATATCGTGCTGCATCCAGCTGATGCCCGGAGAGCCGGCCCCTTCATTCCTGCTCACCGCGGTGACCTGATACCCCTTGTCTGCCAGGGCGGGTAACAGGAAATGTCCGATCAAGCTGGTCGCGCCGAGTACAGTGACCACCGTCATCTGCGAAGACTCTGCAGTAACCATACTGGCGTCAGCAGAAAGAAACGGGCCCAAATTGCAGCGTAAACCCCATACATCAGAATGCGCGGATATTGATCGGTGTAGAACTTCCGATAGTAGCGCGCCATACCCTTGTGCTTGTGCCATTCAACCCGCACCCGGCGATTATGGCTGCTGCCTCCTTTGGCATGGGTAATGGACACATGCGGCAAGAACATCACCTTCCAGCCTTTCAACCAGAACCGCTTGCACCAGTCCAGATCTTCACAATGTAGGAAGTAACCCTCATCCAGTGGTCCTACGTCTTCGAGCGCCTCGCGCCGCACAAGCATGCAAGCACCGGAGATGGCGTCGACCTCGACCGGGCCAGCAGGCAGCGGTTTACCCACCTTGTTGATGCCCTTTTCGCGGTTGCCTACCAGTGTTTTGAGTGCCGCGAGAGGTGTGGGTTCGTCGCGGCGGCACGCGCGCTGCTCGGAGCCGTCTTGGTTGAGAATCAGTGGGCCGGCCATTCCGGTTTGTGGATCGGATGACATGAATGTCAGCAGTTTTCTTACTGCATCGCCGGAAATCAATGTGTCGGGGTTGATAAATAGTGCATACGATGCCGAAAGAAAATGTATTGCTCGATTGTTTCCAGCGGAAAAGCCAATGTTTGCAGCATTTCTTACAAGAACGACCCGTGCGTTTTGCTTAGCAATTGACTGGAGTTCCTCCAGGCTCCCATCGTTTGATCCATTATCGGCAACAATGATCTGGTTGATGTCGTCAAGGGCGATGGCCGAGTTGATGCAGTCGAGTATCTTGTGTCCACCGTTGAAGTTGACGATTACAATATCAAGGCACTGGTCGCTACGATTTTGATTTGTCGGTTTCACGTATGGACTGCCTCAGGGTGCCATGCCTAACGGTTTGGATTTTTAGACTGCTTTCGCCAGTGGTCAAGGCTTGGTTTTTCGACAAAGTGCCACGACAGCATGGCCAGAAAGAGTGTTAATGGGAATGCAGATAAAAAAAGCGTAGTGGTGGGTATGTCTGGTCTGAGAAATACGAGAGACTGCTGAATCGGAAATGCGTAGATATATAGCCCATAAGAGTAGTCCCCGAGTTGATTGAATCTTCGGATGAAGCCTGTGGGAATATAAGACAGATAAAGCAGCAAGTAGGGGAGTGCCAATGAATAAATGAAAAATGATATGTTTCCCGGAGAAGTTGATGAAATAATGACCAGTGCTAGCAGTATAGAAAATAGATGTTTGGATAAGGGGATATTTTGACGGTAGATGTAGTATGCCCCTCCCATGAAAAACATGGCAGCAAATCTGATCATATGCGGGAGGTGAGGTCCGGTGATGAGATGGGTGCTGTGGTTAGCGAAATACACCACCGTAAACAAGACTGCGGTACTCGTGATTGAAACCTTCAGGAATTGGGGGTGAAGTCTTTTGAAAGTCAAAAGCGAAATTATCCCCAAGAATGTGAGTGCTGCGTACATCGCGACTTCCCATGGAAGTGTCCAGAGTGATCCATTGACTGAGTTTTTTACCGGTAAGTGCTCGAATGTCCCAGGAAGAGAAAACTGTATTGGCTCAACGACGAGGAGAGAGTTGTGGATAAAGAAGTTGTGGGTGGTGGGGGATTTTAGGTATTCCACCAGTGGTAGTGATGTGAACAAGGGACCGATGATATACGCAGAGAAGGCAACAGCAACAATGAGGGCAGGGTAAATGCGAACGATTCTGGAAGTAATAAACGACTTTAGTTCTGATCGTTTGAGTAGGCTAGCACTAACTAGAAAGCCGCTGGTGACAAAGAATATATCCACTGCAAGGTGGCCAAAAGTAAATCCGGCGAGTACGCTAAGGGGTTCTGCTGGATTGCCCGTGAGTGGGTAGCTATGGCTTAGTATAACGAGTAATGCCGCAATAAATCGTATGAGGTTGAAGTTGTTGTCGCGCCCTCGCGTAAATGAGGATAGCCTTGGTATAGATCGGAGTAGCATTTCAGGTCGTTGCAGGACTGTTGAGTTCGCCGTTTTCCATCCGCTCTTTCTGAGAAGAATGTTCGTTGTGGTGTTTGACTACAGCGTGCTTGTAGGCGTTATCGAGAGCGATCTGGCGTCGAACTCTGTCGCCAATGTCATGGGGTGTGTGGAATAGTGAGGTCGTCTTTTGAACCCATTTGAATAGACCTAGAGCTGCATATTTTTTCCATAGATCCCAGTCTTCTAAATGATCCATTGATTCGTCAAAGCCGCCGTGCTGTTCGAACAACTTGCTCCGAAACAGAATGGACTGAATGGGAATGTAGTTGTGGTGTTTTAATATGTCGAGGCTGAACTCTTGATAGAAAAGACTCGGAGTGCTGTGTGAAACCTCGTGATAGAAGCCCGTGTTGCCGTCTTTCAGGGTGACCGTTTCAACATCCCAGGCAAGGGAGTAGGCGGCGTTGATGTTTGGTGTCGTGTGAATCGTGTTGTACAGGGTTTCGATATGATCTGGAAACAACAAGTCATCTTCGTCGAGCAGCAGTAGAAACTCGCCTTTTGCTTTTGACATGCCATGATTTCCGGCAGCTGAGCGCCCGACTTTGGCAAGAGGGTGGTATGCTAATTTAGCGTTGGGGCGATATTTTTCCGTGACTTCCTCTATAACCTCCTTTTTGGTCGTGCCACCGTCTTCTACGATGATGTGCTCAATATTTGGGTACGTTTGATTCATCACTGATGCGATGCACTCTTTCAAGTGGCGTGCATCCGGGCCATGTGTTCTGGTAATCACGCTGACGAGGGGTAGAGCTCCTTCCAGTGGTTGCAGCTTGAAAAATGCGCCCCCTCTTCTCATTTCATAGTCGAAAGCTCTGAAAGGGAAAAAGGTATGGCCTCGTGGAGGCCGGCTTCTGAGGAAATATGGGGTATTTCTTGCGAGTGCTAGGATATTTTTGGCAACCATCTTTCGACTACCGGAAAAGCCTCCACCGCGCACCAGCAATGCGAACTGCAAGGGGAGGATCGCGGCGATATCCGACCAGTTTCCGTAACGCAGGCGCAGGTATGCGTTTGCAAGGGTGGAACCGCTGAATTGAATGGGTTTTATTTCCGAAGCAGTCGAATAGGAGTAATGCCAGGCAACGGCGTTGGGAACGTAACGGAGCGAGTAGCCGTGAGCGCGTAGCCGGTAAGACAGTTCCACGTCTTCGCCATACATGAATATCCGTGGTTCGTAGCCGCCGACGTGTTCATAGGCTGTGCGCCGTATTAGAATGCATGCATGTGAAGACCAATTAACGTCAAGAGTAACAGGGTCGAGATATTTTGGGTGTTCATAAGGCTTTTGGCGTAGCTCCCACGAGGCTGTGTGAGTGCTGTCGGACAAGGCGCGTGCTATCACTTTTTTCAGGGCATCTGGTTCAAGCGTGAGATCAACGTTCGTAATGAGTATGAACGGGTTTTTCCCGGCTGAGATCGCCGTATGATGCCCCATTCCAAAGCCAAGATTTGCCTGCCGGATAATGTTGATGCTGGCAAATAGTTTGGCTTGGGATTTCTGGAACGCTTTAAGCAATTCAGGGGTGTTGTCGCTTGAGTTGTTGTCGACAAATGTGATATCCAGTTTGTTCGCTGGATAGTCAAGTGACAGTAGGCTTTCGAGAAATGCTGGTAACCACTTGGCGCTGTTGTGCGTGACAATGCTGATGTCGATGGCTGGTAGATCCGATTCTTCAGTAGTATTGGTGAGCCACTGGATATGCTCAGGACTCAATAACACACCCCCTCGTTGGCTGACGAAGGTGTTGATTGCCGGGCCATTTTGTCTTGAATACGGAAGGTGTCGAAGCACCTGCGTTAATCGTTGGATTCGTGCGTTGATCCAGAATAGCGGGGGGGCCAGGGGGGTTCCCTTGATGTTCGACTTCAGCCAGAAAGTTGACGCATGTCTGAGGTTGTTGATTCTCGTAAAAAATCTTATGGCTGGTGTAATGCTGGCTTGTAGGTCCTGGAGGTTCTGTTGAGTGTGGTTGAGTTCTTCTGATGTGCCGTTGAGCATACCGTTGAGCTGAGTAATTTCTTTGTCACGAGTTTCCAGCTGCTGTTTTAGCCAGCTGATGTCGTGATCTCTGGACTCGACTTGTTGTTTTAGCCAACTGATACCGTCTTCTCTGTCTCGTGTGTCAATCTGTGCTTTCTCCAGCTCTGCTTCGTACTGGATGGCGCTACCGAGGCGGGAAAACATGGTTTGGGTCACTATTACCTCTTGATCCTTTAGAGAAAACAGCTCTATGGCTGCGTCTGGCAGGTCTTTGCCGATGCCGAGGGCGCCGAGGCCACTTGAGTGTGTGAATTCGAACGATGGATATGTGGTTCGAAGTTGCTGCCACAGTTTCCAAACCCCAAAGCCCCGTTCACGAACCTGAATGTCATGGAGCAGTACGATGCCGTGTTTGCTGAGCTTGGGGAGCCAGGTGTCAAAGTCATGCTTGACGGCCTCGTAGGTGTGGAGGCCATCAATGTGCAAGATATCAATACTGGCATCATCGACTTGGGTCAGTGCATCGTCAAACGTTGAGCGGAGCAGCGTCGAAAAGTCTTGGTAGTTCTGATTGTTGTACTCAAGGACTGCACTGTAAATGGTATCGCCATAGAATCCCGCGTGCTCGTCTCCGCGCCAAGTATCTATTGCAATACAGCGACTCGAGATGCCGCTTTCCTCTACAGCTTGGCAAAATGAAAAATATGAGTTTCCAGTGTGTGTTCCCAGCTCGACAATGCTAGAAGGCTTTAGCTTATTGACTAGCCAGAAAGCAAAGGGAATATGTCCGACCCAGGAGTAGGGGGGAACCAATCTTTTGGGCTGGCTGAGAATGATGTGAGGAGGGGTGGTGTGAAATATGGTATTCATGACAATGTGACCCTGCTGCCGGCTTCAGAGGGTTGTAAGAGATATTGACTGCATTGGAATCCCTACCAATCCAGTGGAAAGGCTGGTGGCATGAGATTCGAAAACGATTGCATCGTGTATCCAATGGTGCTGTATGTGGTCTTCCTGTGTTCCTTCAGCAATTGCTACGGAGACACTATAGGGGCCTGAAGGCAATATTGGCATCGAAAATGTAAATTTTGTGAGCAAGGTATCTCCTTCTTTGCAGGCTATCGGGGTCTGTTGACAGGTAAGGTAGGTGTTGTCCCCAAAAAGAGTCTGACCCAGTTTGTCTTTGACTACGAATCCGACAATCGGGTTGTCTATTGGCTTGTTCAATGCAGAAACGATTTCTATCGACACGGATTCTCCGCCAACAGCCCAGGTCAGGGAGGTGTCACTGGCGTCTGTGACTCGTACGTTGGTAATCGTCGCCAGCCCAGTTCCGAAGGACTTGGCCGGTTCATGAAACCGAAAGATTTCGAGATCGTTCCGCAGGTTGCTGTGTTGAATAAAAGCTGCACGTTGATCTGTCACCGCCTCAATGCACCTCCCGCTTTCAGGCGACTCTTCCTTCTTCTTGCTCTGGCATGATTGCTTTGTGCCGTCAATTTCCTGCGAGACTTCGTACACGCCTTCGAGATACTGCTCGGTCACGTCTTTTGACTCTCCAGATGCTTTGATTCTTCCCTTATCGAGCCAGATGGCTTTAGTACAAAAATTGACAACGGAGCTGGTGTCGTGGCTGACGAACAGAATGGTGCCGTGTTTTTGGAATTGTCTTAGAAAGCGCATGCATTTCTGGGTAAAGAACACGTCGCCAACGGCAAGTGCTTCGTCAATGACGAGTATGTCGGCATCGACATGTGCAATGACGGCAAATGCTAATCGGACGAACATGCCGCTCGAATAGGTTTTCACTGGCTGCTCGATAAAGGTGCCTATATCCGCGAAGCCTACGATGCTATCGTATTTCTGACTGATTTCTTCACGGCTAAGCCCGAGTAGTGCAGCATACATGTAGATGTTGTCATGGCCCGAGAACTCGGGGTTGAATCCGGCTCCCAACTCCAGTAGCGCGGCCACACGGCCATTGACCTTGATACTGCCAGATGTAGGTGTAAGTGTTTCGCAGATGATCTGCAATAGCGTGGACTTCCCAGCGCCGTTTCTGCCGATGATTCCGACGGTTTCGCCTTCGAGAATGTTGAAGCTAATGTCTTGGAGCGCCCAGAATTCATCGAATAGCTGCCTCTTGCCCCGTACAAGTCCTTGGAGCAGGCGATGATGGGGTTTGTGATAGATCTCAAAGCATTTACTTATATTTTGTAACGATATGGCGGGAGACTCAGAGGACATCGGCAAAACCTCTTCTCGTCTTCTGGAACCATGCGAAGCCCCCCCAAGCGACTGCAATGCTGACCAGAAGGGTCACCAGTAGGCTCGGCCAGTCCGGCATCTCCCCCCACATCATGACATTCCGCGCTTGCTCGATAATAAATGTCAGAGGGTTGAGGTATAGATAGATCTGGTATTTCTCGGGTATTGCGGAGATTGGGTAGAAAATTGGCGACATAAATAGCAGGAGAGTGCTGACAATGCCGGTTACTTGACTGATATCACGGAGGTAGACGCCTAGCGATGCCAGAAACCAAGAGAGCCCAAGGCAGTAGAAAATCAAGGGTAGCAATACGGCTGGCAGGAAAATGATGGTGGCATGAATGGAGTGGTTGACAGTAACAAAAAAGATCAACCATACCAGTAGACTAACCAGTGTGTGGAACAGCGTCGATAGCAATGTAACCCAAGAAAGCGTTTCTAAAGGAAAAACGACCTTTTTGACGTAACTGGGGTTATTTAGAATTTGATATGGTGCCCGAATAATGCACTCTGAGAGGAGGCCATGGATTATTAGACCTGCGAATAGTGCCAAGGCAAACTCGGTCTTGTTTTCAGATCCTGTGCCCCATCGGGTCTTGAAAACGAAGCTGAAAACAAAGGTATATACCGCGAGCAGGATCAAAGGATTGATAAATGACCAGAGCAAGCCGAATACCGATCCTTTGTAGCGTCCGGCAATTTCCCGACGTACCAGCTGGCCTATCAGTTCGGAATGCCGTGTGAAACTGCGGAGCATTTCGATGGCTGTGATGGGGAAGCGGGTGCTAGCGTTCAAGAATCCGATTCTCTTCGCAATGGGGGCAAGGACATCTGTGGGCAGGCCCCACTTCGGGTGATGGCAAAGTGCCATGGCCTCGCCTGTTGATCCATAAGCGCCCTAGGTTACCATTGGACACCGTGCTTTTCCATTGTGTTCTCGACGCGGGGTTGTCCCGGATCCGGATAAGTGATCGTCTGAAGGTGAGCAAAGATGGCTCCATTGAATGGATCATGTAACTTCTGAAGTATGTTGCAGGGAGCGAAGTCTACGGTAAGCAGATCTAAGGGATCAAATGATCCGGTACAAGGATTTCAATGAGGGGCGTTAAGTATTCATGCGTCTGGATGGAAGGTACGATGTGGTTTTGTGCCGTCCCTAG
>JALSHZ010000116.1 GCA_026981985.1 Gammaproteobacteria bacterium
GGGCCTTCCGTGATTTTGATGTTGGGATTTGAGAATCAACATTTTATCACGCGCAAGGCCTTTTTTGTTGCTATTTCAATGCCTTATAGGGATTTTTGTGCTGAAAGTGAACTCCGAAACTTGAGTTGTGATGCTCTCCCATTTCCGCCTTATCGTTCCTTTCCCAACCGTGCCGCACCACAGGCGGCTTCACCACCGGCTGCCGCAGTGACCGGACAGTTCAGCATTCTTTCGCGTATCCGCAGCCATGCGGGATTTTTCGCGCCGCCACCGGCGGTGAGCACGCGCGTCGGCCAGGGTGCGCCGAGTTCATGCAGGCGTTGGTAGGCGAGCTGTTCGATGTGGGCGATGCCTTCGAGCAGGCCGTGCAGAAAACGCTCGGGGGGGTGTCTATCTGGTGAGTCGATACGCGGCGGTAGCTGCGGGTCGTTGATGGGGAAGCGCTCACCGGGTTGGAGCAGGGGGTAGAAGTCGAGCCCGCTGTCTTTTTCGGGGTCGATTTGCTGTGACAGTTCGCGGAGTTGCTCAGGCGTAAAATATTTCAGCAGCACGGCACCGCCGCTGTTGGATGCGCCGCCGGCGAGCCAGTGATCGCCGAGGCGGTGGCTGTAGATGCCGTATTCCGGAGCGAAGATGGGTTCTGGCGTGATGATTTTCATCACCAGCGTACTGCCAATGGAGGTGACGGCATCGCCGGTTTGACTGGCTCCAGTGGCGATGAAGGCAGCGGTGCTGTCGGTGGTGCCAGCGGTGATGATGGTATCGGTGGAGAGTCCGAGGCTGGCCGCAAGCCCGGGCCGGATGCTGCCGATGGCGCTGCCGGGTGCGACCACGTCTGGCAGCAATGCGGCGACGTCAGGCAGTTGTGTCAGCCACTCGGGCCAGTGCAGTTGTACGGCGTCGTAGCCGAGTTTGAGGGCGTTGTTATAGTCCGAGACGTTCCAGCGGCCACTGAGTTTGCCGTTGATCCAGTCGGTTTGATGCAGCGCATGGGCGGGATTGGCATCGCTGTGATCGAGCAGCCACAGCAGTTTGGCCAGGCTGGCGCTGGGGCCGTGGACTGCGCAGTCGGCAGGGGCGATGGCCGCAATGCGTTCGGCCTGGGCGCTGGCGCGGCGGTCGTTGTACATCAGTGCAGGTGTCAGGGGCTTACCCTGGTCATCGGCGAGCAGCAGCGTTGCGGAAGTGCCATCGACGCTGATTTTACCAATGGCGCGCCGCAGCTCGGGTGGCAGTTCGGTGATGCAGGTCTTGACCAAAGCCCACCAGGTTTCCGGATCTTGCTCCACCCAGCCGGGCCGGGGCGTTTCCACGGGCTGCCCCGGCTGGCGCGATTGGCCGGCGACTTTGCCGTTGTTGTCGAGCACGCAGCAGCGCACACCCGAGGTACCTAGGTCGATACCCAGCGTCAGCATCTTCAGCCGGCTGGTGGCAGCAGCCGTTCAATGGTTTCGGCCAGCTCGAAATCCCGTGCCGAAATGCCGCCTACTTCATGGGTGGTCAGGTCGATGGTGACGCGGTTGTACACATTGCACCATTCTGGGTGATGGTTTTGCTTTTCGGCATGCATTGCCACGGCGGTCATGAAGGCAAAGGCGTCGATAAAATTGGCGAAGCGGATGTCCTTGTGCAGCTTGCCGTTACGCAGCTCCCAGGGATTGGCCAGCTCGTGGTTGAGTGCTTGTAGCAGCTTCTCGATCTCGGCATCGCTGTATTTTTCGATCATGGTTTTTCCCATGGTGATGTTCTCAAGTGTTGCTGTTCATGTTGATAGCATTTTGACGGTGTTGGTCAGGCATCCCGTAGGGTGGTGCGCGCGACTAGCGTGCCCACCATTGGCGGCTGCTTGGTGCGCACCTGGTCGGCGCACACCCTACGGGTAATTGTGCAGCCGGAATGTTTCATCTCCAATTGTGGCACTTTGATGGTGTACATGGGAGGAGATGATTTCATCAACCGACCTGGCCTGAGCTACGGTAATTCCACTGGCTGGGCGGGCGTCCAACCGTTGGCGCGATGCTCGACAATCACATCGGTATAGATGCCGCCGCGCACATTGAACTTGCCGGTCACGCGCATGAAGCGGGGCTGGGTGGCGCGCACCAGGTCGTCGAGTATCTGGTTGGTGACGGCTTCGTGGAAAGCCCCCTCGTCGCGGAACGACCACATATAGAGCTTCAATGATTTCAGCTCGACGCAGTGTTGATCGGCGATATATTCGATCCTGAAGGTGGCAAAATCGGGTTGCCCGGTTTTCGGGCAGAGGCAGGTGAATTCCGGCACGTCGATGCGGATGGTGAAATCGCGTTCGGGATTGGGGTTGGGGAAGGTTTCGAGGTCTTTGCTGGGTTTGGTTGGCATTATTGTGAATCTGTGAATAGGTATTGAGGTTTCGGCATCCATTAAGCTCCCTCTCCCCTTAAGGGGAGAGGGCTGGGGAGAGGGGTGAGATTGTCAGATGACGTGGCTCTTGAGCCCTCTCCCTAACCCTCTCCCAGTCTTGGGAGAGGGAACTAATAGGGCGGCAAGCGCAACATTGTATCACCTGTGTCTCAGGCTGTAGTCATTTCCCTGCCTGTCGGCGATAATGCCCGGCTTCCAATTGGAATCTGTCACCGCTGCATGCGCCTGAACAAGATCAAGCTCGCCGGCTTCAAGTCCTTTGTCGATCCGACTACGTTGAACCTCACCAGCAACCTGGTGGGCATCGTCGGGCCGAATGGCTGTGGCAAATCGAACACCATCGACGCGGTGCGCTGGGTCATGGGCGAGTCGTCGGCCAAGCATCTGCGCGGGCAGTCGATGGACGATGTCATTTTCAACGGCTCATCCTCGCGCAAGCCGGTAGCGCAGGCGTCGATCGAGCTGATCTTCGACAATAGCGATGGCGCGATTGGCGGCGAATACGCCAAGTTCAACGAAGTCTCGGTGCGCCGCAGTGTCAGCCGCGACGGCCAGTCCACCTACTACCTCAACGGCACCCGCTGCCGCCGCCGCGACATCACCGACATCTTCCTCGGCACCGGTCTCGGCCCACGCTCCTACGCCATCATCGAGCAGGGCATGATCTCGCGCCTGATTGAGGCCAAGCCGCAGGAGTTGCGTGTCTATCTGGAAGAGGCCGCGGGCATCTCCAAATACAAGGAGCGGCGCAAGGAGACCGAAACGCGGATGCGTCACACGGCCGAGAACCTCGACCGGCTCAATGACCTGCGCGACGAGATCGCCAAGCAGCTCAATCACCTGAAGCGCCAAGCCGACACCGCCGAGCGTTACAAAGTATTGAAGGATGAGGAGCGCCGCCGCCGCGCCGAGCTGCTCTACCTGCGGCTGGAAGATCTCAGCGAAGAGCTGGAAAAACGCGATGCCGAGATCGAAAGCAAGAAAACTGCGCTGGAAAAGCTGCTGGCCGAGTTGCGCGAAAACGAAGCCCAAGGCGAAAGCCTGCGCCAGCAACGCATCGAATCAGGCGAGACATTCAATGCCGTACAGGCGCTGTTCTACCAGCTTGGCAACCAGATTTCGCAGACTGAACAGAGCATTCTGCACCAACGCGAACTGAAAGCGCGGCAGCAGCGCGAGCAGCAGGAGGCGCGACAGGCCATCGACGCGGCGCAGCAGGAAATCGCCCAGGATGAAGAAAAGCTGGCGGCGATCACGGCCGAGATCGAGGCGCTGGAACCGGATGTCGAACTCGCCGCCGAGCGTTTCGACGAGGCGCAGCAGCAGCTCGACACGGCCGAGCAGGCGCGCGCCGAGTGGCAGCAGCGTTGGGACGATTGCACCCGCCAGGTCGCCGAACCAGTGCAGCAGGCGCAGGTCGAACGCACGCGGATGGAGCATCTGGAACGGCAGATCAAGCAATTGCGCGACCGGGAGCAGCGCCTGAAAAACGAGATGGGCAATATCCAGATCGCGCCCATCGAGGAGCAGATCAACACGCTATCGCTGGAGATCGAAAGTCAGACCGCCGTCGAGGAAGAGGCCGCTAGCGCCCTGGAGGAGACGTTGCAGCGCATCCAGACCTTGCGCGAATCGTTGCAGGAAAACCAGCGCAAGCTGAACGAGCGGCAACGTGAGGCGCAGCAACTGCGCGGCCGGCTGGCGTCACTGGAGGCGTTGCAGCAGGCGGCGCTCGGCAAGGACAACAAGGCGGTGCAGGGTTGGCTGGAGGCGCAGGGGCTGGACGGCGCGGCGCGGCTGGGTGAGCGGATTCAGGGCAGTGAGCCTTGGGCCGCCATCGTCGAGCAGATCCTCGGTAGCGTGCTCGAAGCGGTCGAGGTCGAGCAGGTCGGTGCATTTGCCGCCCCGGTGGCCGAGCTGGCGCAGGGTGAGGTGATGCTGTTTGAAGCAGGCGAGGGCAGCGCCAGCGGACGCGCTACGTTGTGGCAGCAGGTGCAGGCGCCCGCCAGCGTGCAGGGCCTGCTCGACAGCGTTTATATCGCCGAGTCGCTGCAACAGGCCGAGCAGATGCGTGCCAGCCTGGCGGCGCACGAATCGGTGGTCACGCCCGATGGTGTCTGGATGGGTCGCCACTGGCTGCGTTTCAGCCGCGAACGCGATGCCCACGCCGGATTGTTGCAGCGCAAGCAGGAGATCGAGGCGCTGCATGAACAGCTGGAGACCGCCGAGGCGGCCAGTGAAGAATTGGCGGCGGTCGTCGAGCAAACGAGTGCTGATATTCGTCAGCTGGAAAGCCAGCGTCAGGAGCAACAGGCAGCCGCGAATGAGGCCCATCGCCGTCTCAGCGATATTCGCTCGCGGTTTGTGCAGGGACAGACGCGGCTGGAGCAGTTGCAACAGCGTGTCAGCGGCATGGGCGATGAACTGGAAGAGATTAGAGAGCAGATCATTCTCGAAGAGGAGGCGCTGGAAGCGGCACTGAAACGCCGCAACGAGGCGCTCGATTCGATGCACGAGCTGCAAGCAGCACAGGAGCAGCTTGGCCGCGAGCGCGACACTGTGCAGCAGCGCGTGGCCGAGGCGCGGCAGCAGCTGGAAGCACAGCGCAGTCGCTTGCAGGAACGCAAGCTCAAGCTGGAATCACTGCGGGCAAGCGAAACCGCGACGCGTCAGAATCTGGAACGCATGCAGCGCCAGGCGCAGCAGCTGGAAGCGCGGTTGACGACATTGGCCGAAGCCGAAGGTGGCGAGGAAGACACGGTCGCACGACTGGAGGCCGAGCTGGAAGACCTGCTGCTGCGCCGGGTCGAGCAGGAAACCGCACTGGCCGCGGCACGGGATGCCTTGCAGACTATCGAAAACCGTTTCAGCGACATCGAGCAGCAGCGCCACGACACCGAGCGTCAACTCGAAGCATTGCGTGGCGAGATCGAACAGCTGCGCCTCGCCAGCCAGGAGGTGCGGGTGCGCCGGCAGACGGTGATCGAGCAGCTCGAACAAACGGGGTTCGAGCCTGAGCAACTGGCCGAGGCGCTGGACGACAACGCCAGCACCGCACGCTGGGAGCAGCTCATCGCCGATCTGGAGCGCAAGATCCAGCGCCTCGGCAATATCAATCTCGCGGCGATCGACGAGTACCGCGAGCAGAGCGAACGCAAGGCCTATCTCGACAGTCAGAATGATGATCTGATGGCGGCGCTGGAAACGCTGGAGGGTGCGATCCGCAAGATCGACCGTGAGACCCGTGAACGCTTCAAGGAGACTTTCGACAAGGTCAACGCCAAGATTCAGGAAAAGTTTCCGAAGCTGTTCGGCGGTGGTCATGCCCATCTGGAGATGACCGACGACGACCTGCTGACCACCGGCGTGGCGATCATGGCGCGACCGCCGGGCAAACGTATTTCCAATATCCACCTGATGTCTGGTGGCGAAAAGGCGCTCACGGCGGTGGCGATGGTGTTCGCCATCTTCGAACTCAATCCGGCGCCCTTCTGCATGCTCGACGAGGTGGATGCGCCGCTGGACGAAGCCAATGTCGGCCGTTTCTGCGAGCTGGTGAAGGAAATGTCGGCGCAGGTACAGTTCATTTTCATCACTCACAACAAGGTGACGATGGAAATGTCGCAACAATTGATCGGTGTTACGATGCGGGAGTCGGGCGTATCACGCATCGTCGATGTCGACGTCGCCGAGGCGGCGCTGATGGCAATGGGGTAGAGCAATGTCTGAATTACGCTGGTATTTGATTCTGATTGGTGCCGCGATCCTGCTGTGGATCTGGTACAGCGGGCGGCGCCAGAGCAAGGCTGCCAAACACGACGTATTCCACAATGTGGGGGAGCATCACGACGATGTGCTGATGAAGGACGAGGCGGGCAATCTGCGTGTCGATGTCGATGACACGCCGACGAAATCCTTTGAGGAGGCGCTGGCGGAAGTCAATGCCGTGGATGAGACAGCGCGCCGTGAACCCGAGTTGCCCGAAGTCGCGGGCGAACCGGCCGCAGCGACGCAAGCGGTCGAAGAGATTGGCGACGAGATCGCACAGGAACCCATGTTGCCGGACGAGATCGAAAACGAAATCGTGATCGACACCAGCCGGTCGGAGGAAGAAGTCCCCCGTTTCGAGGCTGTGGAAGAGGACAGCAACGAGGCAGCCGATGAAGCGCCCGACGCCGAAGATGACACCCTGCAACTGATCATGATGTATGTGGTCGCGCCGGACGGCAGGCCGTTTCCCGGTCGCGCCGTACTGAAGGCCTTCCATGTGCATAAGCTGCGTTTTGGCGAGCATCAGATTTTTCACCGTGAGACACCGAATGCCGATGGCCGCCGTACGGTGTTCAGCATCAGCAACATGCTCAAGCCCGGTACGCTGATTCCGGACGAGACCGAAACAAGCGAGATTCACGGCCTCGGTGTGTTCATGCAGATTCCAAGTCCGATCAAGCCCGTTGACGCATTCAACGACATGCTGCATACCGCCCAGCATCTCGCATCGTCACTCGGCGGTGAGCTACGGGACGAGACGCTGGAGCCGCTGACCGAGGCGACGATCGCGTCGATACGCGCCCAACTGGTCGCGCAAGCGGATGACTGAGCAGGACATCGCTGCGCAGGCCGAGGCGCTGCGTCGGCAGATCGAATATCACAACTATCGCTACTACGTGCTCGACGATCCGGAGATTCCGGACGCCGAATACGACCGCCTGATGCGCGAATTGCAAGCGCTGGAGCAGGCTCACCCCGAGATCATCACCCCCACGTCGCCCACCCAGCGCGTCGGCGCCAAACCCCGCGAAGGTTTCCGCGAGGTCCGGCATGAGGTGCCAATGCTGTCGCTCAACAACTGCTTCTCCGAAGACGAACTGCGGGCGTTTGATCGCCGCGTGCGTGAGGGGCTGAAGGTGGACGAGGCGATAGAATACGTGGCCGAGCCGAAGCTCGATGGCCTTGCGGTCAGCCTCATCTACGAGCAGGGCGAGCTGGTGTTGGCCGCCACTCGCGGCGATGGTTATACCGGCGAGGATGTCACCGCCAATGTGCGCACCATTGAATCGGTGCCGCTGCGGCTGTTCGGCGACCACCTGCCGGCGCGGCTGGATGTGCGCGGCGAAGTCTATATGCCGGTGGCCGGTTTTCGTGCGCTAAACGAGGCAGCACGGAAAAAGGGAGAGAAGGAATTCGTCAATCCGCGCAATGCGGCAGCGGGCAGCCTGCGCCAGCTCGACCCCGCGATCACCGCGACGCGTCCACTGGCGATGTACTGCTATGCGATTGGTCAGGTCGAAGGCGTCGCGCTGGCGGAGACCCACCACGGTCAGCTGATGCAGCTGCGTGACTGGGGCTTGCGGGTCAGCAGCGAGATCGAACGGGTAAAAGGCGTGGAGGGCTGCCTGCAATACTACCAGCGCATGGGTGAACGCCGTGCCAGCCTGCCTTTTGAGATCGACGGCGTTGTCTATAAAGTCAATCGTATCGACTGGCAGGAAACGCTGGGCTACGTCTCGCGCGCGCCACGCTGGGCCATTGCCCACAAATTCCCGGCCCAGGAAGAAATGACCCGGGTGCTCGACGTCGAATTTCAGGTCGGGCGCACCGGTGCGCTGACGCCGGTGGCGCGGCTGGAGCCGGTGTTTGTCGGCGGCGTCACCGTGAGCAACGCCACGCTGCACAATATGGACGAGGTGGAACGCAAGGACATCCGCATCGGTGACTATGTGATCGTGCGCCGGGCCGGTGATGTGATTCCGGAAGTGGTGTCGGTCGTGTTGTCGAAACGCGCCGCGGATGTGCGCAAAGTGGAACTGCCGACACATTGCCCGGTTTGTGGATCGGCTGTCATCCGGCTGGAAGGTGAGGCCGTGGCGCGTTGCAGTGGTGGGCTGTACTGCCCGGCGCAACGGCGCGAGTCGATCAAGCATTTCGCCTCGCGCAAGGCCATGGACATCGAAGGTCTCGGCGACAAGCTGGTGGAGCAGTTGATCGACAACGGCCTGGTCGAGCATGTCGATGATCTCTACCGGCTGACCGTCGAGCAATTGGTGACGCTGGAGCGAATGGGCGAGAAATCGGCGAAAAATCTGCTCGACGCACTGGAAAAAAGCAAGCACACAACGCTGGCGCGCTTTATTTATGCCCTCGGTATTCGCGAAGTGGGCGAAGCAACCGCAAGGGCGCTGGCGGCCCATTTCCGCTCGCTCGACAAATTGCGCGAAGCCAGTGAAGAAGATTTACAGCAGGTACCGGACGTCGGCCCTGTGGTTGCTGGCCATATCCACACCTTTTTTCGTCAGCCCCATAACCTCGAAGTCATCGATCACCTGATTGAAACCGGCGTCCACTGGGATGAACCGGAAGCGCCACAGGCCGAAGCGCTGCCATTGCAGGACAAAACCTTCGTCCTCACCGGTGCGCTGCAAAACATGACCCGCGACGAAGCCGCTGAAGCACTCGCTGCACTCGGCGCACGCGTCACCAGCAGCGTATCGAAAAAAACCTCCGCCGTGATCGTCGGCGACAAACCCGGCTCCAAATTGACCAAAGCCGAAAAACTCGGTGTCACCGTCCTCGACGAAGCGGCATTTCGGGAATTACTGGAAAATCCCGAAAATGCAGCGTCGTTGTCAGGGGAATGAATTCGTAGGGTGAGCGCCCGTAGGTACTCACCAATCTGCGCCAATGGTGCGCACGCTTGAGGCGCGCACACCCTACAGCTGCCGCTCGTTGGTGTGTCGGGCAAAGCTCAGCATCCGCAACACACTGGGAAACCCCGAAAATGCAGCCAATGGTGCGCACATCCCACCCACGTTTTGAATTGCGTTTTTTTTTTCGTTTTGGCTGTGCACAGCATTGGCGCAACACCGAATTTTTCAAGGAGGCACCCATGAAAGCGTTACCCATCCTGGCATTACTGTTACTTGCCCCGGTCATCCAGGCGGCTGAAGAAAACCATTTCAATCGCATCACCCTGTCGGCATCTGCTGGCGATTTGGTGACCAACGACACGATGACAGCAACGCTGTCACGCCAAGCTGAAGGCAAGGATACTGCCGCGCTTGCCAATACCGTCAATAGCGACATCAACTGGGCCATCGCCCAAATCAAGAAACACCCCAGCTTCAAGGTCAGAACACAGGCCTACAACACCCACCCGGTCTATCATAAAAATGTCGTCACCGGATGGAAAGTCAGCCAATCCATCCGCATCGAAAGCCGCAATGCTGCCGAACTCAGCAAACTGCTCGGCAGCCTGCAAAAACGGTTGCATCTCACCAGCGTCAGCTTCGGTGTCTCCCCCGAACTGCGCGAAGAAAACGAAAACAAGCTGATCTCCCGCGCCATCACCGCCTTCACCGCACGGGCAAAAAGCATCGCCGGTGATCTCGGCCACAGCAGCTACAAACTGGTCAAACTCAATGTGCAAACCGGCGGAGGTGGCCCCGTCTTCCAGGCCCGCGCCATGATGATGGAAGCCGCCCCAGCCATGGCACCCCCCGCAATGGAAGCCGGTGAGTCGAGATTGACGGTAACGGTAAGCGGTGAAATAGAATTGAAATGATAAACGGGTAGGTTGGGCAAAATGCAGCGTACCCAACCCACCTGAAGCTGTTCAGATATTACCTCTGACAGCTTCCCTCTTTCCCAAAGAGGAATTGAGGCGGATTTTCTCGGGCTTGTTGCTGACTCAGGGTTGTTTCAGTGTAACTACTCAGCGCAAAAAAACCATAAAAAAAGCTTGACAGGGTTTTTGCGTATTTTTCCTGCTTTTTCGGCAATCCAGGGATTAGCTTCAAACCCCTGCCTCAGAAGCATCATCATTCTATA
>JALSHZ010000117.1 GCA_026981985.1 Gammaproteobacteria bacterium
CGGCGCAGCAATTAGACAAATAGTGATCGGCCAGCGCTCAACTTTTTACTGTAGCCATTGTCAAAGGTAAGTCGGGAATAACGCGGTGTAACATAAAAACAGCCGACGCTCAGGAACGACGGACACAGCGATATTTGCGTATTCGCCAAGCGGCCACAAGCCGGCAGATGGATCTCAAACAATAAAAAATGATAGCTGACCCAACGAGGCACAACGCCCATGGGTTGCACAGTGAAAAGGGTTCCGAACATGTACGGGCACAAAACTACGCATGACATTGCATCCATACGCCAGAAAATGCCGACATCCACCGGCAACTACTGGGTCACCTGGGCGGCAACACTGATTGTTGTCGCACTGATTGTATATACATTTCATGAGCTGGCCGAGCAGCACGTCCTCTATGCCTGGGGCGCAGTACTTGCCAGTCTGGCCACGATCCGCCTGCTGATCGCGGTGCCAGCAAACGATATCGGCGCCAAAAGACATCAGCTGTATACCGCAATTTCCATTACCATGGGCTTCGTCTGGGGTTCAGCCAATATTCTGTTTTACGTTGAAGGCCAGCCCGTCTATAACCTGTTTCTGCTCATCGTCTCCATGGGCATCATTTCGGTTTCACTCGCGCTGTACAGCGCCCGGGCCTATCTGCTGTTTACGCAGCCAATCGTCTTGCCGATCATCTACATGTTTTTGCGCTATGGCGGGGAAATGGAATCTCAGCTAGCCATTCTGACGATCATCTACAACATCGTCCTGCTGGTCACCGCCTTCAACCTGAGCCGCCTCAACAGGGCATTGCAACAAGCCAGACTGGAAGCCGAACAGGCCAACGCAGCAAAGTCGGAATTTCTCGCCAATATCAGTCATGAAATCCGCACGCCGCTCAACGCCATTATCGGCACCGGCCACCTGCTGCAGCAAACACAGCCATCGCCCTTGCAGAGCGTCTACCTGCAAACGCAAGCAGCATCGTCACGCGCGCTCCTCGGGCTGGTCAACAATATTCTCGATCTGTCAAAAATCGAGGCGGGCAAGCTCGAACGCCCTGACTTGGCATTCGATCTGTCCACGGTACTCGATGACATCCAGACGATTTTTGCTGTCGAAGCGAAGCACAAAAACCTCTATCTGAAAATCCACCGCCAGCTCGGCAACAACCACCTGCTGCATGGCGACAAGCTGCTGGTCTGCCAAATCCTCAACAACCTGGTCGGAAACGCCATCAAATTCACCCAGCATGGCGGTATCGACATCAGCGCAAGCGCCAAGCGAACGGACAAGGGTGATGTGCAGATCCGCATCGAGGTGAAAGATAGCGGCGATGGCATCCCGGCCGAACAACAGCAACATGTTTTCGGCGCCTTTTCGCAGGCCGACGCCAGCGCCACGCGAACGCATGGCGGCGCCGGCCTTGGTCTGGCGATCAGTCGCCAGCTGGCGCGCAGCATTGGTGGCGATCTCGAACTTCAGAGCGAAGTGGGGAAAGGCAGTCAGTTCATTTTTTCTGCGACCTTCAAGCCCGCCAACAAAGACGCCCTGGAAACACCAAAGGCGCACCTCAAACTGCCGGAAAAACCGCTACGCGACACCCAGGTCATGCTGATCGAAGATGACCCGGTTAACCAGCAGATCGCCGTCGGGCTGCTCCACGCAGCCGGTGCCGGCATCACCGTCGCTACCAATGGCAAAACGGCCATCGAGCTGCTTGGCGATGCACTGCCGGATGTCATTCTGCTGGATATTCAGATGCCAGAACTCGATGGCTATGCAACAGCCCGACAAATCCGCGAAATTCCCGGCTGCGAAGAACTGCCGATCATTGCCATGACGGCACATGCCTTCAGCGAAGCCAGAGAAAAAGCCATCGCTGCCGGCATGAACGATTTTTTGAGCAAACCGGTTGACCCCAACGAAATGACAAGCACCCTGTATCGTTGGGCGCCTGCCAAAAAACCCGCGTTGCATGCTGGCGACCAAGCCACCGCTGCTGGGGAAAAACCGGAAAAGCAGCCCGAGATCAGCGACACCTCCATCGAGGAAACCCGACATTCACTCCAGGCTGTTACCGACAGTCTCGGAGAAAGCGTATCCCGGCAACTATTTTCAACCACCGCCGACTCCCTCCCCCGCAAGATGGAACGACTATCCCAGGCGTTGCTAGACGAACAATGGGATCAGGCCGCACTCCTGGCCCATCGGCTCAAGGGCATGATGTTCATTTTTGGCAATTCACGCATCACGGCGCTGCTGGAGCAGATCAAGAAAATTCCTGACGAAGAACTCGACTCGCGCCAGATCATTCGCGAACTGCAACATGAAATCGATCAGGCACTGAACCTGATTCATGCGCAGTGCAGCTGACAGGCGATAGAAATAAGGCGGCGAAACCGAATGGCTCGCCGCATCGCAATGTCATTATTTGGCGCTTTTCAGCTTTTTGTCAGCCTTGGCTTTCGCCTTATCGGCCTTTTTCTTGGCCTTGTCCTTGGCTTTTTTCTTCATTTTATCAGCCTTGTCTTTGCCAGCTTTCTTGGCCTTCGACTTGGCGTCTTTTGCGTTACTTGCCGCCGCCGCTGGCTTGGCCTTTTGCATTTTGTCGGTCGCCGTCGCTTTAGCTTTTTTCGCCTTCTCTTTCACCGCACCAGCTGCCTTGCCAGGCTTGGCACGGCAGTAACCACTGACGCTGCTGCCGGTTTTTGTCTTGTAGCTGTCAACCCAGGTACATCCCGCAGCACATTTATTCTTCGACAACCCCTTGCAAGCCGACGCGGCGTGAACAGTAGCGCCAACCATCATGGCAATCGCAACAATCAGCACATTCAATAAAACCTTGATTCTCATTTCCAAACCTCTCGATGATTCAAAAGCGGCAGCAATCCCTGCCAGAGACAATGATGCTAACACAATCAATAGCTTGCACCATTCCAGATTTACCTGCTGTAACATTTCTCCGCTAACGAGCGGAAAGAAACGCCTTGGGTCGAATCCCCAGCAGCCGCAAGGTGATGAGGTAGGTGATGACAGCCAGCACGATCAAGCCAAACAGAACAGCAACCCTGGTCATGACCGGCCAAGGCGCCCATTGATCCGCTGCGGGCGTCAAGGCCAACAGCAGCAACGCCATCACGGCACAGCCAATGCCGACTTTCATCAACAGCAGCGACCACCCCTTAGCCGGCGTATAGACACCGAGCTTGCGCAATTTCCGGAACAGCAGACCGGCATTGACAAAAGAGGCAAAGGCCGCGCAGAACGCCAGCGCAGCATGCGGCGCGGGGCCGTCCAGCAGTATCCATGGAATAACGACAATCACGTACAACGCGATGTTGGCGCCGATGGCAATCAGGCCAATCTTGACCGGTGTAGTGGTGTCCTGGCGCGCATAGAATCCGGGGGCCAGAATCTTCACCATGACAAAGCCCGGCAAACCAATCGCATACACTGCCAATGCAATGGCAACCATCTTGGTCTCAAACGCGGTAAATGCCTGGTATTGCAGCAAGGTGGCGATAATCGGCGTGGCCAGCAGCATCAGCCCAAACATCGCGGGCAAAGCGATGGTCACACCAATGCGCAAGCCCCAATCGAGGGTTTTGCTGAACGCGGCAGGATCTTTCGTTGCATGCTCGGAAGAGAGTTTGGGCAGGATAACCGTGCTGAGCGTAATCCCGAACAGCGCCAGCGGCAACTCGACGAAGCGGTCGGAATAGTAGAGCCAGGAAATGCTGCCACTGACGAGAAAGGACGCCAGTATCGTATTGAGCAGCATATTGACCTGCGCCACCGACGAGCCGAACAGCGCCGGTAACATCAGCTTGATGATTCTTTTCACGCCTTCATGGGCGCGGCGGAAACGCGGCCGCGGCAACAAGCCGATTTTCCACAATGCCGGCAGCTGAAAACCCAGCTGGACGATACCGGCAGCAAACACGCCCCAGGCAAGTGCAGTCACCGGTGCATCCAGCAGCGGCGCCAGCCACAGGGCGGCGGCGATCATGCACAGATTGAGGAACACGGGCGTAAACGCCGGGACAGCAAACTTGCCAAAACTGTTGAGAATGCCCCCGGCCAGCGCCGTCAAGGAAATGAACAGCGCATACGGAAAGGTGATACGCAACATCCAGGTGGCCAGCGCCTGCTTGTCGGGGTCATCGCCAAAACCGGGTGCGAACAGCCAGATGATCAGCGGCGCCGCAACAATGCCGACAAAGGTGATAATACTGAGAATCAACAGCAGCGTGCCGGTGACATGATCGGCCAGATCCTTGAGCGCTTGCGGGCTGCGTTGCTTGCGATATTCGGTGAACACCGGCACAAACGCCTGGGCGAACGCGCCCTCGCCAAACATCCGCCGCAGCAAGTTGGGAATGCGGAATGCCACGAAAAAGGCATCGGTGGTGCCCGTCGCACCGAAGATCACGGCGATGACCATGTCGCGCACAAAGCCGACGACACGGGAGATCAGCGTCATGCCGGAAACGATCGCGGATGACTTGAGGAGCTTTCTACTCAAGGTGGCAGCCGAAAGAGGGATTGCGGAAACGGGGACACTACACTAGCATCCACGCCATGTTAGCTAAAGCCCCCCTCAGTCTGGTCGCAACGGAGATGCAGGCCGTCAACGATCTGATCATCGATCGACTCTCATCGGATGTCGTCCTCATCAATCAGATGGGTCACTATATCGTCAACAGCGGCGGCAAGCGCTTGCGGCCGGCATTGGTGCTGCTGGCAGCCGGTGCCTGTGACGCACTCGATTCGCGCGCCCATCTGACCGCGGCAATCATCGAATTCATCCACACCGCGACACTGCTGCACGACGACGTGGTCGATGCCTCCGAGCTGCGCCGCGGCAAAGAAACGGCCAATGCCTTGTGGGGCAATGAAGCGGCGGTGCTGGTCGGCGATTTTCTTTACTCGCGCTCCTTCGAGATGATGGTCGAAGTCGCCGACATGCGCGTCATGGACATTCTCTCCTCCACCACCAACACCATCGCCGAAGGCGAGGTGATGCAGCTACTCAACATCCACGACGCCGATACCACCGAAGCCCGCTACTTGGCCGTCATCCACGCCAAGACCGCCAAACTGTTCGAGGCAGCCACCCGCCTTGGCGCTGTGCTGGGAGGGCGTTCCAGCCAGGAAGAACACGCACTGGCCACCTATGGCCGTCATCTCGGCTGCGCGTTCCAGTTGATCGATGATGTACTCGACTACGAAGCCACCGAGGAGAAACTCGGCAAGGCCTTGGGCGACGATCTCGAAGAGGGCAAACCGACCCTGCCACTGATCTATGCCATGCAGCACGGCACCGAAGCACAGGCCGCGCTGATCCGCGAAGCCATCGAAAAAGGTGGTCGCAGCTATATCGACGATGTGCAGGAAATCATCCACGCCACCCGCGCCACCGACTACACTCGAGAAGTCGCCGGCAACGAGGCGAAACAAGCGCGTGAAGCACTGCGCTCAGTCCCCGCATCAGACTATCGTGAGGCGATGGAAGTGCTGGTCGAGATGTCGGTCAAACGTGATCACTGAACTACATGATGGCCTGCCCTTCAGGGCCATTTTGTCCAGCGTAGTGCGTGAAAATCGGGCTGTCGATATCCGCAGGGTTTTTCAGCTTCCACGTCCCACCGACGACTCCTTCATAGATCAACTGAATAAGCGCTGATTCAATCGCATCGATGACACACAGCTGAGCAGGTTCGTTGTAGCTGTACCCCGATTCGATCTCCAGCAGCTTCTTGAAACGGATATAGCCGAACGCCCCCGAATCCAGCTGGCGTGAAAAGATCATTTTCGTGCTGGTAACGCTCTGCAATATACGGCCATTGTTGACATTGATCGCGCGCAGGTTGACTGTCACCTGATCTTCCCGGTATTGCTCGGACAGGCCGATGCCGAGATATTTCGCACCCGCCCCCCCCGTTCTCACATTCGAGTCGTAGGCAATGATACTGCCCTCGATGATCACGCTGGCAGCCGCCAGGTTCGACAAATCCTTTTTGCTGTCACGGGCTCTGATGATCTTGCGTTCAGTGAGCAGGTTTTGGAGTCCCTCGCGTTCGAGCGGGATAAACCATCTCGAATCGAGCAACGCCTTCACCAGCACCGACGTCGCACCCTGCATCACCGCGGTAGAGAAACCATTGGATGGTGATGGCTTGTACTGGCCCGTCTGATCTTTGATGTTATATACTGCCGCGGGAATCGGTGCCAGGGGTGGAGGCAGTTTCGTCAGCGCATTCCTGGTAACAGTAGCGGAGAGCGGTTGGGCACGGTCTCGTATACTCGTCTGCCCCTTTGGCGGAGAAAACGATGCACAGCCCACCAGCGTCATGGAAACAGCAAAAGCAATAAACCGCTTCATCTCAAAGCCCCGTCTCAATCACGATCGACGTCTGGTCGCCGGTTACTTTGTCCGTCGTCGTAATACTCATCTGCCCCCCACCAAGATCAGTCACATCGATGAGGAAGTCGGTAGTTTCGAAACTGCCGGGATTCACCGCACCATCGATGCCAATAATGGATCTGGAAATGGTACTCGTAATTCGACTGAGCAAAGATCGTTGCAGGCGGTCGTTGAACTCCTCGATCGGCGTTTTGTCTTTGCGGATCGCGTCAGGGTCCTTGAACTGATTCTGTGCATTTGCATTGTTCAAAAGATAGGTGCCATACGCTGCCGGCCCACCAAAAGACGGATTTTTCGGCGTATAGACCAAGCTCGATGCAGATGCCGTGACGACAAAGCACATCAATAGAACAGCGAAAAACCCAAAGATAACTTTCGACATAGCAGCCTCTAGCATTTTATTGTTTCTGGAACACAGGGACATCAAAAGCCATCCCCTTGCAGATCTGGCGAAACGACCATGGCCTCGACCTCACGCGCCGCTAGCCTGTCCTTAATCAACACAACCAAATCGTGCGAAATACCCCCTGTATCTGCACGTCGCGTCTGATAATGGCGGGAAAAAACCAGCTGACCATTGAGCCAAAGCTGTATCAAGCTACCCAGTGCAGGGGCCGGCTTCTCCTTGATCACCAAGCTACCGTTAAGGCGCCCACCATCCAGTAGCCATTTCGCACCAATTTCCCGAGCCAGTTCGTGACCGAAGGGCGAAAGCGTTTCGTCACTGATGATACCCACCGAATACTCAGGATCAGCTGCGAACGCGGCGCCCTCGACCGGAAAATCTGCATTTCCCGCAGCACTGCCAAGTTTCATTGCAACCATGGCAAAAAGAGCAAGCAAACCATGAAAAAGTTTCTTCTCGGGTGTCATTTCCTCCGCCCCTCGCTCAATTCTGGGTGATCGTGGTTCTTACCCCATTTGCAGTCTGATAGACAGTGATGCCGGCACCGTCGGCGTTCTGCACCACCTCGATCAGATTACCGTTACCAAACTGTGATACCGAAGCATGTACACCTGAGCCCAGCTGGTCAGCGATCAGTTCATTTCCGTTGCCGCTTTGATTCGCCTGAAAAGAAATATCGTGGCCCACAGCCACCACTTGAGTGTGGTTGTCACTGCCATCCTGAATCAACTCAAGCTCAATCGACGTACCGGTGGCCGCAGCAATCAGCGTATTGTGTTCACCGCCCTGGCTCATCCGCATCAGTGATGCCTGAACACTCTGCTGTTCAACACGTATGCGGTTTCCAGTTCCTGATTGCATCAGGATCGCCGCGCTATCCACTGCACCGTTCTGCACGATCGATACACGGTTCTCGACACCTTGCTGATGCAACGCTATGTCGACCGCAGAGCTGGCCCGCTGTTCAAGTTCAGCATCAATCCCATCCCCTTCCTGGAAGACGACGATGCCCTCCCCATCAGCAATAGCCGCCAACGGCGTGAAGAGAAAAAGAACAATGATTATCGGGATCATGATCCACCTTTTTGGTTCGCAACAGGCAAGGGAGGAAGCCTCCCCCACCCAATATTTCCCGTCGGTGTTACCTATCAGGGAGATACCCTCGTGTCAGTGGGTCTGCGTGGCCGTCACGGTGCAGCTTGCGCAATTGGTTTGGCGCACGTCGATAAGCGCGGCAGTGCCTTCGCTCTGGCTAGCAGCAATCATGCTCTGTGCTGTTCCATTGACCTGGTATAGCATCATGGCATTCGCATCACCCGCCAGCTGAGTGCCAGTAATATAGCTGCCAGCAACATCGGCTGATTGCTCCGCCAGCATCGAACTGTCTACCGCACTTGTCTGCGTCAACTCCATGTTGTTGGCCTGCCCGCCTTGCGTTGCTGTCATCGTGTTGCCTTGACCCCCATCCTGCGTCAGAGCCATCATATTCGTATCACCCGACTGGTCGGCCGTCATTGCGCTGCCGCTGACCCCTCCACTTTGAGTCAGTCCGGCAATATTGACGTCTCCTCCCTGCGTCAGAACCATCGAAGAATCGCTAGCGGTCTGTACCATGTCTGCGCCATTGGAACTCCCTTGCTGGTCAATATTCAAACTGACATTCGTGGAACCATCCTGATTGATACCAATGACGTTGGAGGTATCGATCTGTGAGATTGTGATACTGGAAGCTGAGGTTCCGTTCTGCTGGTAAACATAGATCGCATTATCGGATCCGCCTTGAATGGTCACATCAATCGCATTGTCGCTACCACCCAACTGGTCGAGATCCATTACGTTATTGGCGCCTTCCTGGGCTGCATTGATCGAGTGCCCATCACCAACACTTTCGGTCGAGATCTGGTCGTTACTGCCGTTCTGTGTGAGGGTCACAGTCTGACCAGTACCCTGTTGATCGGTTATCGAAGAATTTCCGTTTCCAGTTTGTATGAGAGATGCCGATGAACCACTCCCGTTTGACTGGGTTATCGTTGCGGTCATATCACTGCCATCCTGAGAGACGACAATGCTGTTGTCCGTCGTGGTCATCTGGCTAAAAGTCCCCGTGACATTGGTGCCGGTCTGGTTGGAATCAATCACATTCCCCGCATAGCTACCGCTGCAGGTCATAGTGGCAATGATCGAGACAATTAATTGCGTCTTTTTAAACGTCATTTCGCTATCCTCAATTTTGAATTGGTTTTTTCGGTTGATCGTGGCGTCATCCCCCAAGGATGGCCCACAGGTGGCTAGCCCCACTCACCAGACAAACCGCAAAATTACGGACATCTTGCCAAGCAGAGCTTCCAACCTTGTCAGCCCGAATGCAGAATGCATGCCAATGATCGGGATTTTGGCCACGCCAGTCATTTATGAGCACCAACCAATATCGATAAGAAGTTGATATATCAATTCTTTTTTCATCACACTCATAACAGCCGACACGACGCTCGGTCATACGCAGGGACAAGGGACATGAAATAAGGCATCACGCCATCAGGCATGAAGATCGACAAGTTTTGCAGTGAATGAACGAACAATTTTGCGGGGAGCCGCCAGAAATACTGCTCCCAAGGAGAAAAGACGTAACAGGACAACGAATCAGTTTTCGCGATCGCCCTTATGGAGGGGGCCAATACCTATAGACATGTTTCTCGGAGGGTAACTACTCAGCTTACCCCTCTTATTTGCGCCAACTCTGCGTCGCCCTACCTCCTCCATCCTTGGAGTCGTACCCGCTTCCGTCTTGATTTGGCACAAAACGGGGACAATCTGAGCAGTTACAGGCGTTGTACTGAGTAGCTACCTCGGAGGTTGACAGCGACGCGATTATTCCTTGGCAGTCACCTGAATTTCACGTAGAAGCCGGTCATGCCAGCGCGTCAGCAGCAACAGCGCCGACACCGCCCCCATCAGCGCATACCACATATCCGACTGGGTATCCCACTGGTATCCCTGGGTGCCCAAAAAGGCTGTGGCCGAATCTCCACTGAGCAACGCCGCCCACCATTCCACCAGCTCATAGAACGCACTGAAACCCAGGCAAAAACAGACCACCAGGAAATTCAGCCAGTAGCGGCCATTGACGACCTGCTTGCGAA
>JALSHZ010000118.1 GCA_026981985.1 Gammaproteobacteria bacterium
AACGGGCACTTCGGCATAGGTGTAGTGGCCGCCCACCATCAGAATGATGCTGTGGATGAGAATCAGCCAGTAAGCCAGCGACGTCAGACGGAAACGTTTCCATGTGAACGCAAGCACCACAAAGCCAATCAATGCCGGCGCCACTTCGAGCAGCCAGGTGAGCTGATCCTTCGGGTTGATGCCCGACCAGACGAGGACGGCGAGGAAAATGCCAAGCCACAACGCTACCATTGGGAACACCTGTCGATCGGGCACGGGCGACAATCAGTCTGCGAGCACGAAAGTGACTTTCAGCCGGACACGATACTCTGTGATCTTGCCATTCTTGCCGCATTTGACGGTGTGATCGCTGACCCAGGCACCCTTGACGTTTTTCAGCGTTTTGTTGGCGCGCTTCATGCCTGACTTGACGGCATCATCGAAGCTCTTCTCGGATGAGGCGATGATTTCAGTGACTCTTGCTACGGACATGGTGGTACTCCTTCGGTTGCTATTGGCCTGATGTTCTCAGGTTAAAAAGAGGGTGTCGTAGAACGACACCCTCGCGCGGCACAAGGAAGTGCCGCCAGATTCAACGGCGACAAAGTTCTTGAATCTGTGAGGAAAGGAAAAATCTCACTTTTTCCTTTCCGTGTGTCGCAAAGCCCTGGATGGGCTTTTGCGACACTCTCAAAAATATCCGGGGCCGCTGACCTCTTCCTGCGCTGGTAGGTCGGGGACGGGTGCATCGGGCCTGTTGGTATTGGCGGTGGATGGAGCCTCATTGCCTGACGCACCACAGTATTGCTCGCGCACCTTCAGCGCTTCCGGCATCCACTGCTCAAAATTGCGAATACGGGTTTCGGGGCTGGGATGGGTCGAAGAGAACTCGGCGACATTACCGCTGCCCGCCTCCTGCATGCGCTGCCACAGCTTGGGCGCTTCGCGCGGATCGAAGCAGGCGCGCGCCATGTAGATCAGGCCGATATAGTCGGCCTCGGACTCGTGCTTGCGTGAAAATGGCAGCAAAATACCATATTGTCCACCCGCGCCCATGGCACCCATGACGGCGCGGCGGGTGCCGAAGTCCATATCTCCCAAGGCCACGCTGGCCGCCATCGAACCGAACTGCACCAGCTTCTGGTAAGCCATCCGCTCCGCACCATGACGGGCGATGGCATGGGCGATTTCGTGGCCCATGATGGCGGCAACGCCATCGGCATTCTGCGCGATCGGCAGAATCCCCGTATAGAAGGCGACCTTGCCGCCCGGCAACGCAAAGGCATTGATCTGGTCAGCATCGATGAGGTTGAACTCCCAATCGAAACCAGGATCTTCTTCGGCCGCCGCTTCGGCGATACGCCGGCCGACATCACGAAGCACATCCAGATTGTGCCCTGACCTCACAAGCCGCGACTGACGCTCGATCTCGGCCCAGGATTGCAACCCCAGGGCCATTTCCTGCTGGCGGTCGATATCCACCAACTGCGAGCGCCCGGTAATCGGCACCGTCTCCTGGTGACCGAAATAGTAGAATGCAAAATATCCGGCAAACAGCAGAACCGGAATCCAGCGCAGGCTGAATCCACTACGGCGGCGGCGCCCCCAGTTGCGACGGGGGAACTGATGACTGGAATAACGCATGGGTGACAACTCGATCGCAAACAGGTGATATGTGACGGATTCTACAAGTATAACTACGCTGCCGATGGTTTTTCTCCCGTGTACCTTGTGTGGAGCACCGCGCTAGAATGCCAACCACGATGAGGAGAGACCATCAGCGCCATAAGGCGGCGACTCCCCCCGCCATCCCATCAACACAAGCCATTGAAACGACAGCACTTAACCCGGACGCTAGCGCACAGACTCGGCTGGCGACCGATCCACCAAGATCTCCATACGAGGATGAAAACAGATGTTTTCGGGAACGTTATTTATTATTTCAGCGCCATCCGGCGCCGGAAAAACCAGCCTGCTGCAAGCCTTGATGACGCGTGTGAGCAACCTGGAAATGTCGATATCACACACCACGCGCGCACCCCGGCCCGGCGAAAAGGATGGCGTCGACTACCACTATGTCACGCCGCAACAGTTCGACGAACTGGTTGCCAAAGGCGCATTCATCGAGCATGCGACCGTGTTCGACAATCAGTATGGCAGCCTGCGCTCACTGGTGGAGCAACGCCTCCAGGCCGGCAACGATGTGGTCATGGACATGGACTGGCAAGGTGCAAGGCAGGTGCGCGAGGCGATGCCGGATGTGGTGACGATCTTCATTCTGCCCCCTTCCCTGTCAGCACTTCAGGAGCGTCTCACCTCACGCGGGCAGGACAGCGAAGAAGTGATTGCGCGGCGCATGCGCGAAGCGCAGGCAGAAATCTCGCACTACGATGAATACGACTACATCGTCGTCAACGACCAGTTCGATGCCGCAGCCGATGAGCTGGAATGGGTCGTGCGCGCCAGCCGCCTGCGCCTGGGACCACAAAGCGTGCGATATGCCGCGGTAATCGACGCACTATTGGATTAAAGCGGCCAATGCCCATACAATCGGAGGATTATCCGTTTTATCGCTTAGTTTTGTGGAGCAATCATGGCCCGAGTTACCGTAGAAGACTGCATGGAGCAGATCACCAACCGTTTTGACCTGGTGCTGGCCGCAGCGCGTCGCGCACGTCAGATCTATGCCGGCGCACAACCCACCGTCGAAGAAGAAAATGACAAGCCCACGGTAGTGGCACTGCGCGAAATCGCCGAAGGCAATGTCGGCCTGGAAGTGCTCGATCAGCCAGACGAGCTGTCACGCTCAGACGCCGACATGATCTCGTTCTAGGCGAACGCCGCGAAGCACCCAGCAGCGCCGCCGCTCATGTCCTCTGAACACTCCGACCCGGCCCCGGAAGAGCCCGTCCCATCACTGCGGCACGCACCGGAACCGGAACGTTTCCTGGTCAGCGATCTGTGTTCAATTCTGGAGACCTATCTCGAACCCGAGGAGGTCAAGACGATCTACCGCGCCTATCTTCTCGGCGCGGATGCCCACGACGGCCAGCTACGCGCCAGCGGTGAGGCCTATATCTATCATCCCCTCGCGGTGGCGCGCATTCTTGCCGAAATGCACATGGATGCAGACAGCATCGCCGCCGCGATCCTGCACGATGTCATCGAAGACACCCCCGTAGAGCGCGACGCCATCAGCGAGCAGTTTGGCGAAGACGTTGCCATGCTGGTCGATGGCGTCAGCAAGCTTACCCATCTCAAATTCGACTCCCGCGAGGAAGCCCAGGCCGCCAGCTTCCGCAAGATGATGCTGGCGATGGCCAGCGATCTGCGCGTCATTCTGGTGAAGCTCGCCGACCGCCTGCACAACATGCGTACCGTGATGGCGCTGCGCCCGGAAAAGCGGCGACGCATCGCGCGCGAAACACTCGAAGTCTACGCCCCGATTGCCCAGCGTCTGGGCATGAGCGCCATCCGCCGCGAGCTGGAGCAACTGGGATTCGAGGCGCTCTACCCGATGCGCTACCGCGTCCTCGAAGCCTCGGTGCAAAAAATCAAAGGAATGCGCAAAGAACTGATGCGCAAGGTGGAAGGCTCTATCGTTCGCCGGCTGGAGGAATACGACATCCAGGCCCGCGTCTACGGGCGCGAGAAAAACCTGTGGAGCATCTACCGCAAGATGCGCGACAAACACCTGTCGTTCAGCGAGGTGTTCGATGTATTCGCCATTCGCATCGTCGTCGAAAACAAGGACACCTGCTACCGCGTGCTGGGCGCGATGCACACCCTCTACAAACCGAAACCGGGACGCTTCAAGGACTATATCGCCATTCCAAAGGCCAACGGCTATCAGTCACTGCATACGGTACTGTTCGGCCCCCACGGCATCCCCATCGAAGTCCAGATCCGCACTATCGCGATGGATCAGGTCGCTGAAACCGGTATCGCCGCACACTGGCATTACAAGAGTGGCGACGAACATAGCACCGCCGCGCAGCGCCGCGCTCACGAATGGCTGCGCACCGTCATGGACCTACAACACAACACCGGCAATGCGCTGGAGTTCATGGAGAACGTCAAGGTCGACCTGTTTCCTGACGAGGTCTATGTGTTCACGCCACGCGGTGAAATCATGGAGTTGCCACGTGGCGCTACCGGACTCGACTTTGCCTATGCGGTACACACCGACATCGGTAATTCCTGCGTCGCCATCAAGATCGATCGCCACCTCGCCCCACTGAGTACGCCACTGCAGAGCGGGCAGACCGTGGAAGTCATCACCGCGCCCAATGCCCGCCCGCGCTCAGCCTGGCTCAACTACGTGATCACCGCCAAGGCGCGGCACAACATTCGCAGCTTTCTGAAAAGTGTGCGCCGTCAGGAGGCTGTGGAACAAGGGCGTCTGCTGCTGGAAAACGCGCTGGCACAAAGAGGCTACCACCAGCACGAGCTGCCAAAGAGCCTGCCAGCACTGCTCGAAACACTGAATTGCAAAGACGAGGATGACCTCTTTTTCGACATCGGCACGGGTGAACGGCTGCCAGCAGTGATCGCCGCCAAGCTCGTCGCAGGCACCCAGCAGGGCGAGCAAGGTGAAAGCGAACCACCACTGATCATCCAGGGTGCCGAAGGCATGGTGCTCAGTTTCGCCAACTGCTGCACGCCCATTCCCGGCGACCCCATCGTCGGCACGATGACGGCTGGCAAGGGCATCGTGATCCACCGCGGGGAATGCGCCAATGTACGTCGCGTCAGTGATAGCGGGCGGGTTGTTTCCGTTGAGTGGGCAGCGGAGCTGGATGATGAATTCCCGGCGGGTATTCGCCTCGTTACCCGTAATGAACGCGGCGTCCTCGCCCGCATCGCATCGACCATTTCATCACAGGGCGCCAATATCTCCGGGGTCACGATCAGCGACGAGGACAGCATGGCCTCGACGATCCACATGGTGGTCGACGTCCGCAACCGCAAGCACCTCGCCGATATCCTGCGCCGCCTGCGCCATATCCCGGAAGTCGTAAAATTGATGCGGGTACTGGCTTAATAATCCGTGACTGCTGAATAGTTACAACAATCCAGAGGAAGACAATGACACGCGAGATCATCAAGACTGACAACGCACCACAAGCCATCGGTACCTACTCCCAAGCGGTCAAGGTAGGCAACACCGTCTACCTTTCCGGACAGATCCCGCTGGTTCCGGAGACGATGGAAATGGTCGAAGGCAGTATCGAAGCCCAGATTCGCCGCGTATTCGACAACCTGAGCGCAGTCGCCGCAGCAGCGGGCGGATCACTGGCCGATGTCGTCAAGCTGAACGTCTTTCTCACCGACCTGGCACACTTCCCCGTCGTCAATGAAGTGATGTCTGGCTACTTTTCCGAACCCTACCCCGCACGCGCTGCCATCGGCGTTGCTCAACTGCCAAAGGATGCGGCGGTCGAAATGGATGCGGTGATGGAGCTAGGGCAATAACAGCAACGACGGCAACATGCCGTTGGCGTGCAATGCGCCAGCAAGCAAAACCAGCGCGACAGCGAGGATAAAACCCAACACATCACCCACTTCGCGGCGGAAGGTGCGCGGATTCACCTGCCAGGTTTCCGGCTCATGCAGCAGCTTGAGATTGGGCCAGAACCTTGGCGTGGTGCGTAGATAGTCGTCGAACACGCCGCCAAACTCGCGCTGCAGGAAAGACTCTTCGTGACGGATGACATACGGATAGAAGAGCAGAAACAGCACCGCGGTACCCAGGCCGATCGTCAGGCTCTGGGTCGCCATGCCGATACCCGTGAAACCCAGAAAAGAGAAGAAATATAGCGGATTGCGCGTCATCGAATAGGGGCCGGAGCGAATCAGCTGCTGGTTTTTGTAGCCTGCGATATACAGGCTGCACCACAAGCGTCCGGCAACAGCAACGCCCACCAGCAGCAAACCAATAAACGCCAGCAATGCGCCCGGCAAGGTACCGGCAAGGCGGCTGCTGGTGAACAGCACCAGCGCGATAAACGCTGCGCCGACAAAGCGTGAAATCCATATCCGGTAAGTGGCAATCAAAGCGTCCATCGAAGGTTCCCTGCTGTGGCGCGAACAAAAACGTCGAAGGGCGCGATTATCGCGGAAATACGGGGGATAGCCAACAGAATGCACCAGGAAAACGGCGATACCTTACTGCGGCCTGGCTTCATAGGGGCTGCCCCCCATCTCCCCCAGCAAACAGGAGATACCTGGCGAGGGGAAAATCAAGCGTGATGATCCCGATTCAAGTGCCGGATATGCCACTGGTACCAGTGCAGCGCCATCCAGGTGCGATGGGGGAATTGACGCAGAATCGACGGCTGATGCCAAATCCGTTGCAGCCACCAGGCCAGCACCGCGAACCAGTCACGCGGATGCCCCAGATAGTAGGGCTGTACGGCGCGATGACTGAACGGCAAGCCACCTCTTTTTGCGGCTGCTACACGGGGGCATCCCAGCGGTTCATTGCCGAAGTCGGTTTGCCCGGGACTGACGACCAGTAACGGCTGGTACAGACTGGCCAGCTTCCGACCATTGTCGAGCAGGCGCTGGGAAAACCTCGCCTCGCCTTCACTGATCGCCTCGACAGTCGCCGTGGCATGGATACCAGGAAAGTCATCCATCATCGGGCGCACATCAGCAACGCGGGTCACCGTTCCAAACCCTTGCAGATGGGGCCCCAACTCGGCGTCTGGCGATTCCGGTAGCCAGATGGTACTGGCGACGCCCCCGATACTGACATCCTGCTGCATGCGGCTCAGCCGCCGCCTGTACCAGCCATCCTCCAGCGGCCCGGTGGCGCTGCGGTTGTTGAAGAACACGACATCAGTGTCTTCAGCCTCGGGCAGCAGGTTGCGCAAATTGAGATACAGCCCTCGCCAGTCACGCCCGGGCTTGTCGAAGAATTCGATTTTGCGCACCTTGTATTTGGGGTTACGCTCAAGCACCTTCACCAGCGACTGAAACGCGATCTCGTCAGATTCGCTCTTCGGCCTGGCCTCATTGACCGCGATATAGACTTCGACCAAATCAACCCCCGGATCATGTCGCGCATAGTGGCGGAAATTGACCAGATCCCGCGTGTAACGTGAATTCTCGTTTGCCGTCGCATAAGAAAAGAAATATCGAACCGATGCCATCCCTGTCTCCTCCTAACCGTCCAAATCCCAGCAATAAACTAGAACCGTTTCCGCCAGCCGAAAAGAGGGCAGGACGCCGACCTGCGAACTCGATCACAGCCTGGTTTGAGAATGTCGCCGAAATGTGAATCCTGAACAGATGGCGGAAAACGAGCAGACAAGCGGTGGCGCGACAATTGTGACTCAACCAGCATATCGCGCAGAGGGGCTTGACGCGGCGGGCAGCCAGGACTATTTTGGGAATATATTCCCAATTATGATTTTCAAGGCAACCAACATGAACCGCGCTTTCCTGCTCGCAGTCTTCACTTTCACGACACTCAGCCTGGCCGGTTGCCAACTGGACGACAGCAATGACAGTTCGACTGGCACGCCACCAGAAACACGCATCGCCGGCAAGCTGGTGAAAACGGATCAGGAAGGCCTGACTGCCTGGTTCCGCGAGGCACTGGCAGCGAACACTGACGGCAGCGCGAATACGGATCTTATGCTGGCTGGGGAAGCTGTCGCGGCTGCCGACAGCAGCGGTGCCGAACGCCAGGTCTCCACCACCAACCTGCAGGAAGCGGGGGTCGATGAGGCCGACCTGCTGAAAACAGCCAGCGATGGCAGCGTGCTCTACGCACTCTACTCACGTAGCAGCCCCTATCTGCCGGGGCCAATCCCCGTCGATAGTGGCAAGGGTCTGCCCGACAGCGGTCGCACTGACGCGGGCATCCGGGTCATGGCCGTGAACAACGATGGCAGTCTGGACGAGCTGACGACAATCCCCAGTGCGGAAAACGGCCTGCAGCAAAAGGGGCTGTATCTGGTCGAATCGCGCCAGCGCCTGCTGGCGATCGACGAGTCGGGCGGGTATGTCTATACCAACTGGTTCCGCCCCTGGTATTTCACTCGGCAGCAGACTGGGCTGCGTTTTATCGACATTGCTGATCCAGCCAGTACCAATGTCGTTCGCAATATGACCTTCGACGGCGCACTCGTCGCCAGCCGGCGCGTGGGCGATGTGATCTATCTGGTGCTGCGTCACTATCCCGACTTTCCGGTGGTTGCAGACAGCACCGACGAGCGCAGCCAGCTCAGCACAATCTCTGCCGCGACACTGCTGCCGCACTACCGTATCGATGGCGTCGACCAAGGACTATTGGTGGCACCGGATGCCTGCTATCTCAACAGCGACGCCGCCACCAAAACGGCTGATATCGTCTCGATCGTCGCCGTTGATCTTTCTTCAGACCAGGGCAACATCCAGAGCCGCTGCTACGTCGGCGCCAGCGAGGCGGTCTATGCTTCGACCAAAGCGCTGTATCTGGCATCAACCCGCTACGCCTACCAGTTTGCCGGTGACAGCGTCGTCTATGATCCCGCCGTGACCACCGACATTCACAAGTTCACCTTCAATGGCATGGATATCGCCTACCGCGGCTCCGCCGAGGTCAAGGGGCACCTTGGCTGGAAGCAGGATCAGAAGTCCTTCCGCTTCAGCGAGTCAGCGGACGGCTATCTGCGGGTACTCACCTACAACGAACCCCGGCAGCGCTTCATCCGACCGGTTGATGATGGCATCGTGATAGACGAAACCACCGCAGGCAACGACCAGCAGACATCCACAACTGCGCCCGACAGTTCTCCCGTACAGCTCACCATTCTTAAGGAATCCGCTACCCGCGACGCACTGGATGTGGTTTCGACCCTGCCAAATGCCCAACGCCCTGAGCACCTCGGGCGACCAGGCGAGCAGCTCTACGGCACCCGCTATATTGGCGACCGGGCCTATCTGATCACCTTCCGCGTCACCGACCCGCTTTACGTGGTTGACCTGTCCAACCCTTCGGACCCTTATATTGCTGGCGAGCTGAAGATCAGTGGTTATTCCGACTACCTCCACCCAATTACCGAGAACCTGCTGCTGGGTATCGGCAAGGAAGCCGTTCCGGCAGCGGCGACCTTCCCCGGCGATATTGCTGGCGCCTGGTATCAGGGCATCAAACTATCGTTGATCGATGTTTCCGACCCAACCACCCCCCGGGAAGTGGAAACAGTAGAAATCGGCAAGCGCGGCAGTCAAAGTATCGCGCTGCAGGAACACCACGCCATCACCACCCTGAAAGTGGGTGACACATTGCGCGTCACACTCCCGATTGAGCGTCATGACACGCCATCACAATACGGCGATCCGACGGCGCCAAACTATTATTGGGACTACAGCCACACTGCCCTCTATCGCTTCGACATCGACATCCCCAGCCAGCAGATCGATACCACGCTGCCCCCGCTGGTGGTTGCCGATCGCAGCACGACCGATATCGCCCGCAGCACCTGGCACGATCGCAGCGCGCTGATTGGCGAGCATGTCCACTATCTGCACGATGGGCGGTTCTGGTCACAACAGTGGCATAGAGGCGGCATCACCGGCCCGCAATAGATCGCAGCGGGCAGCCAGTTGCAATCTCCCTGACCGGCATGGATGATACCCGCTTTCCAATTGGGGTATCGCCATGCCAACGACCTTCTGCCCACTCCCACTGCGAAAAACCAAGATCGTCGCCACCATCGGCCCGGCCTGCGATTCCCCCGAAAAGCTGGCGGAAATGCTTCGCGCCGGGATGAATGTCGCGCGTCTCAACCTCTCCCACGGGACTTTCGAGGGACACCACCTGATGATCAGCCGGATTCGCGATGTGGCGGCGAATCTGGGATATCACGTTGCGATCATGATCGACACCCGCGGCGTCGAAATCCGTACCGGGCTGCTCAAAAACGGCAAGGTCGAACTCGAACGCGGGGCCGAATTTACGTTGTACAGCGACGACAGGCCGGGGGATGAGCATGGGGTCTCGATGACCTACGCCAATCTGCCACAGGAGGTGAAGATCGGGGCGCCCATCCTGCTCGACGACGGCGCCATCGAACTTCAGGTGACCGAGGCTTCAAGTAACGAAATTCGCTGCGAAGTCGTCCACGGCGGCCTGTTGGGGGAACGTAAAAGCATCAACCTGCCAGACACGCGGCTGAAACTGGCGACCGCCAACCCCGAAAGCCGCGACGACGTAAAGAAAGAACTGGATTTCGCCTCGGAAAACGATATCGACTATATCGCCGCCTCGTTCGTGCAGTCGGCCGATGACGTCCGCACGATGCGCGAGATTTTGCGCGAAAACGCACAAGATATTCCCATTATCGCCAAAATCGAAAACAAGGCGGGCATCGACAATCTGGCCGAAATCGTTAAGGTGGCCGATGGCGTCATGGTGGCGCGTGGCGATCTCGGTGTCGAGCTGCCGTTTGGCGAAGTCCCCGAAGCACAAAAGCGGATGATCCGCACCACCGTCACGAACGGCAAGCCGGTGATCACCGCCACGCAAATGTTGGCGTCGATGGAGAACAATCCCAAACCCACCCGCGCCGAGGCCAGCGACGTGGCCAACGCCATTCTCGATGGCTCATCAGCCATCATGCTGTCGGGCGAAACCGCTACCGGGAAATACCCGGTCGAAGCAGTGCGCACAATGAGCGACCTGGCACTACGCACCGAGTCCTACCTCGGCGAATTCGGCTATCTACAAAAAATCCTGCCGAACCCGTCGAACGTCGTCACCGAAGCCGTCAGCCAGGCTGTGGTCACCATGGTCAAACAGCTCGACGCCGCCGCCGTCTTCAGCCTGACCAACACCGGCTTCACCTCACGCCTGATTTCCCGGCATCGCCCTGAATGCCCAATCTTCGCCATCACCGGCAGCGTCACCGTCGCCCGGCGGTTGTCGATGAACTGGGGCATTACCGCCCTGCTTTGCGAACCCGGTATATCCGACCAGGAACGCATCGCCTATGGCGTCGAACAAGCAAGAAAACTCGGCTTCGTCGAATCCGGCGACGTCATCGTCGCCACCTGGGGCTACAAACACAGCACCGGCGGCACCGACATGATTCGCGTATTGAAGGTGGATTGACTTGCCTGGAGATCATGGATGAGTGAGGGCACCACCTGGGTACTCAACAAATCCTCGGCAACTGCTCCCCTACCAGCATATCCAGCACCCTGTCACCACCAAACCCGGTCGCCAGAATCACCCGCCCCGCAGGCTGCGCCTGCACCTCGCCGATAATGGCTGCTTCCTGCCCAGCGGGGTGCGCCTGCATGGTTTGCAGCACGGCATCGGCGGCATCGGCCGGTACCACCGCAAGCAATTTACCCTCGTTGGCGAGATAGAGCGGATCGAGGCCGAGAATTTCGCAGATACCGCGCACTTCGTCCCGCACGGGTATTTTGCCTTGCTCGATGCGAATGGCGACATCACTGCTGCTGGCGAATTCATTGAGCACAGTTGCCACGCCACCGCGCGTCGCATCGCGCATGCAATGAATATCCTGACAGGTATCCAGCATCGCGGCGATCAGCCCATTGAGCGGTTGGCAATCGGTTTCGATAGTGGATTCCAACGCCAATTCGCCACGTGCATCGACGATGGCAGCACCATGGTCACCCACATAGCCATTGATAATGACAGCATCACCCGGCATGGCGCGATTGGCAACAATATTCACGGTTTGGGGAATCACGCCAACACCAGCAGTATTGATAAACAATTTATCCGCAGCGCCCCGATGCACGACCTTGGTATCACCGGTGACAATACGGACACCAGCTGCGTCAGCAGTAGCTTTCATCGAGGCGACGATGCGCATCAGCTCGTCGATCGAAAATCCCTCTTCCAGGATCATGCCGCAACTGAGATACAGCGGCTTCGCCCCGCCCACCGCCAGGTCATTGACCGTACCGGTCACTGCCAGCTTGCCAATATCCCCGCCGGGGAAAAACAGCGGATCGACAACATAGGAATCGGTGGTCATCGCGAGGCGATCGCCGTGCTCACATAACGCAGTCAAATCGAAACGCGCCTGATCCTCCAGCAATGCCAGTTCGGGACTGTCGAAACCACCAACAAAGATTTCGTCGATTAGATCGCGCATGGCCTTGCCACCCGAACCGTGAGCCAATGTGATGGTTTTTCCTTTGAACTTGCTCATGCGGTTTTCTTGATATAGCCGTTGTTGAAATAGGCAGCACAAGCGCCTTCGGAAGAAACCATCAATGCGCCCATTGGGTTTTCCGGATTGCATTTACTGCCGAATATCTTGCAGTCCCAGGGCTTGATGACACCTTTGACGACTTCGCCACACTGGCAGGATTTCGGGTCTGCTATTTTCAGATTTTCGACCGGGAATTTTCGCTCGGCATCATAGTCGGCAAATGCTTTTTTCATTCGGACGCCGGAGTGGTCGATCGAACCCAGCCCGCGCCATTCGAAAAATTCACGAATCTCGAATACCTGGCTTATTGCTTCCAATGCAGCGGTATTCCCGGCCTTCGGCACAATTCTCGTGTACTGGTTCTCCACTTCGCAGCGTGCTTCATCGAACTGTTTCAGCAACATCCAGATCGATTGCAGAATGTCCAGTGGTTCAAAACCGGTGATGACGAGCGGACGGTGATAGTCTTTGGTAATAAACTGAAAAGGCCCTTCGCCAATCACCATCGACACATGCCCCGGCGCGAGAAATCCATCGATCATCATATCGGGTGAGTCGAGCACCGCCTTGATGGTTGGCACCGTGGTGATGTGGTTGCAGAAAAGCGAGAAATTCCGAATGCCTTCGCGTTTGGCCTGAAGCACCGTGAGCGCCGTACTCGGCATCGTCGTCTCGAAGCCCAGCCCGAAAAAAATCACCTCACGATCAGAATGCTGTCGCGCCAGATTCAGTGCATCCATCGGTGAATAGACCATGCGAACGTCAGCGCCATCTGCCTTGGCCTGCAACAGGCTTTTGCGCGAACCGGGTACACGCATGGCATCACCAAAAGTAGTAAAGATCACCTCTGGGCGTTCGGCCAGCGCGACGCAATCATCCACCCGCCCCATCGGCAGCACACAGACCGGGCAGCCGGGGCCATGCACCATCTCGATACTATCCGGCAACATCTGCTCGATACCGTAGCGGAAAATGGTGTGGGTGTGGCCACCGCAGAACTCCATCAATTGCAGCGGCCGCGTTCTCCCTTTTTCCAGATGCGCGGCGATATCGTGTATTTCGCGGGTCAGCGATTGTGCTTTTTCCGTATCCCGGAATTCATCAACAAATTTCATCATATTCTCCTATACAAGCCTTGCCCCCCGTCTTTCCGCATGGACGCCAAAATCCAATGCCAGCGAGGGCTTCCAGCAGCGCTGGCATACATCCCTGTAACCTGGACCCCCGCTTCCCTGCGAGGATGACGGGACTACAGCGATATCCCTGCCAGTAAGCACGAATCGAACGCCGCCGAGAGCTTCTTCACTACTGACTAACCCGTTGCGTCATTCTATTTCCCTCTGCTATCGGCCAGTAGCGTATGCACCAGATCCCATAAAATGTGGTAACAGGCCACGTGCACTTCCTGCACGCGGTGAATGGAATCACTTTCCACCACCAGACAATGATCGACCAGACCACTGGATTTCATCTCTCCACCATTACCACCTGCAAGGCCCAGCGTCGTGATGCCCAACTCTTTTGCCTTGGCAAAGGCAGCGAGGATATTGTCGGAATTACCGCTGGTGGAAAAACCGATCAACCCATCGCCTTTTTTTCCATGTGCCGTCAACTGACGCACGAAAACATGCCCATAGCCAATATCGTTGGCGACAGCGGAAACAAATGCGCTGTCGGCCAGCAGATTCATTGCGGGCAATGCCGGGCGCCCTGTGGTCACAGGGTGTTGAAATTCCACCGCGAAATGCGCCGCATCACAGGATGAACCACCATTGCCGATGGAAAACATTTTTCCACCTTGCTGGTAAACACTGGCAATGGCTCGGGCCGCTTGCAATAGTGCCGAGGCATTGGCAGCAAAGAAGCGTTTTTTTGCCGCGATGCTCTCGGCAGATTTACGTTCGATGGACGTCAGCAATGCAGCCGTCTCTTGCTCCGCGTCCTTCGCCGTACCGGAGAGAAATGGATACAGGGCATCGAGCCGGGCATTGTTGTCGTCATCGGCACTCATGCACCGGCACCCTCGCGCATCGCCGACAACTCTTCCTGCACCTCACCAAGCTCTTCGAGGATGCGCAATGTTCTGGCGGCTTCCTCTTCATCGATTCGACTCATCGCAAAGCCGACATGCACCAGTACCCAGTCACCCACACAGGCCTCCGGTGGATGCTCGTCGCTGACGATGCAGGCAATATTGATTTCCCGCAGTACGCCGGAAACATTGACCTTCGCCATCAGCATGTCGGGATTGGTAATTTCGGTAATCTGTCCTGGAATTCCCAAACACATGATTGACTCCTGATTTTCGTTTACGGTAACGCAGCCGTTTGTAGTCTCGCTGCGCTGACTGCCGCCTGACCCAACGCCAGCCCGCCATCGTTTGGTGGCACACGCCGGTGCGTCAACACTTCTACTTGCTTATCAAAGCCCACTACGACGGCCTCGAACAAGGTTCGGTTCTGAAACACGCCGCCACTCAATACCACTTTGTCTATGCTGTGCTGACTCAGTAATCGCGATCCCACTGCCACCAGTGCCGCAGCAAACCCATGATGGAAGCGATGGGAAATAATTGCCAGCGAAATACCACCTCGAAGGTCATCGAGCAGTTGCTGCCACATCGGCGCCGGGTCGATCACTGGCATGCTGCCGCTCTCCTCGATAGCAAACGTATAGGGTGAATCATCATTCACCTCCACCTGCAACGCTTCCAGCTCGATCGCCGCCTGACCTTCATACTGAATCTCATCCGCACATATCCCCAGCGCCGCCGCCACGGCATCGAACAACCGGCCAGAGGAGGAGGCCATTGGACTGTTGATTTCGCGTTCCAGCATCGCGTCGAGCGTCGCCAGCGGCTTGGCGGCGAGATTGGCCGCCAGCGGTAGGTCAGATGTCAGCGCGGTATCGAGCAGGCCGTTGATTTTCAGCTGTGCCCACAGGTTTCTCCACGGCTCACGCATGGCCTTGTCACCACCGGGCAGTGGGGCTGCCCGCAAACTCGCCAAACGGCTTGCCTGGCGATAGTCGCTCAATAAAAACTCGCCGCCCCATATCGCGCCATTATCACCATACCCCAAACCATCCAGGACGATACCAAGCACCGGCGATGCATCGAGGGGCACGCCATTTTCCGCCAAACAGGCAGCAACATGTGCGTGATGGTGCTGCACCTCGATCAGCGCCAGATTTTTTTCATTAGCGCGTTCGGCGCCCAGCCGGGTCGATAGATAATCAGGATGGCGATCGACGACGATGGCCTGGGGGCGATGCTGATATAACTCGGAAAACAAATCGAGATTTTTGCGGTAATCCTCGCCGGTTGCGAAATTACTCAAGTCACCCATATGTTGGGACAAAATGGCCTGGCCGTTTTTGACCAGACAAAAGGTATTTTTCAGCTCACCCCCCATCGCCAGCAGCTCGATGTCCGCGGAGAATCCCGCTGGCATCGCGACCGGCTCGGGTGCATAGCCCCGGGCACGGCGCAGCATTCGTAGCGTGCCACCCATGGTTCTGATCACCGAATCGTCGATGCGATTGGCGATATCCCGATCATGCAGCAGAAACGCATCAGCAATGCCCTGGAGCCTCGTGCGGGCATCCTCATTGTCGATGCACTGGGGTTCACTGCTGAGATTGCCGGACGTCAATACGATCGGGTGCTCAAGTTCGGTGAGCAGCAGATGATGCAAGGGCGAATAGGGCAGCATAAATCCAAGGCTACCCTGCCCCGGCGCCAATGGGCATGCCTCTTGCCGACTGCTGTCACGGCGTGGCAGTAAAACAACGGGCGCCGCAGGCGACTGCAATGCCGCCGCCTCATCGGGGCTGAGCTTGCACCACCGCCGAATCTGTGCCACATCACGGGCCATCAGCGCCAAGGGTTTTGCCGGGCGTCGCTTGCGCAGCCGCAACGCCGCCACCGCATCAGCATTGGCGGCATCCACCGCCAAATGAAATCCGCCGATTCCCTTGATCGCGACAATCTCACCACGGCGAATACGCATCGCCGCCTGCTGCAACGCATCGTCACGCGCCGCGGTTCGCTCACCCTGCACTTCAAGCCAGACCATCGGACCACAATCGGGACAGGCATTGGGCTGGGCATGGAAACGCCGGTCGGCAGGATCGTCGTATTCCGCTGCACAGGCCACGCACAAGGGAAAACTGGCCATCGTGGTATTGGCGCGGTCGTAAGGAATGCCACGAACAATGCTCAAACGCGGACCACAGTGGGTACAATTGGTAAACGGATAGGCGAAACGCCGATTACCAGGGGTTGCCATATCGGCCAGGCAGGCATCGCAAGTGGCGGCATCGGCTGGCAACTGGGTGGAGACCAGCGAATCACGACTACTGGCAATCGAAAATGTATCGGGTATCCCGTCGGCGTCGAACAATTCGCGCTCGATAGCGGCAATCGACGCCAGCGGTGGACAGGAGGCGCGCAAGGTGGAAAGAAAGTTATCAATCTGTTCATCGCCACCATGAACCTCGATCAACACCCCCTCGCCGTCATTGCAGACCTCACCAACCAGGCCAGTAGCACGCGCCAAACGCCAGACCAGCGGCCGAAACCCCACGCCCTGCACCGTTCCACGCACTCGGATACGTTCAGAGACCAATCGGGGATTCAGCTGGGGGGACGAAAGCATAGATCAGAGCGTATCACTCCTGGCCACACACCGGAAGACTATATTCCGATTCAGGAAATTTTCGGAATATGATATTCCAATATCGACCTTTACCCAGAAATTTCCAGATTTCCACCCAACAAGACTTTAGCCCAGAAAATTCGTCATTCCATGAGTTTACGTCCATAATAGTGCCCACTAATAGCAATAAAGACCACCAACATGAACGATATATCGGAACTCCCCAGATGAAGCAAACGATACCGATTCCAGTCAGACGGGTCCTGCGCAAGCTCGGACAGGATATCCGTGATGCCCGACTCAGAAGACGCATTCCGACAGCGGTCATGGCTGAAAGAGCATCGATCAGCCGAACGACACTGAACAAGATCGAAAAGGGCGATCCTGGCGTTTCGCTGGGTAACTATGCCAATGTACTCTTTGTTTTAGGACTGGCAGAGCGGTTGGGCGAGCTGGCGGATGCCAAGACGGATACTGTCGGACTTGAACTCGAAGAGGAACGGCTGCCACAACGCATCCGGACACCGCGTCGCCTTGGGCACAAGGGCAGTGCCTAATGGAAACCGAAGTTTTCGTTTACGTGGATATCGCCGGTAAATCGCGTTTGGCTGGACGACTATGGACACGTACACGTAAAGGTCGGGAAAGCGCTACCTTCGAATATGATCCGGGCTGGCTCGAATATGCAGACCGATTCTCTCTAGAGCCAGCGCTGACGCTTGGCCCCGGCCCTTTCCATACCCCGTCCGGCCGATCTCTCTTCGGCGCCATTGGTGATTCAGCTCCAGATCGTTGGGGGCGTGTGCTGATGCGCCGAGCGGAAAGGCGACGGGCGGCGCATGCGGGTGAAACACCGTGCAGCCTGATGGAGATCGACTACCTGCTTATGGTCGATGATGAAGCCCGCCAAGGTGCATTACGTTTTGCCAAGCAAGAAGGGGGCCCGTTTCTTGCCGAACATGCAGCCACTCGCATACCACCCCTGATCGAGCTGCCACGTCTACTCTCAGCAGCGGAACATGTTGCTGGAGACATAGACAGCGACGAGGATTTGCGACTGCTGCTCGCCCCCGGTTCGTCGCTGGGTGGCGCTCGTCCCAAGGCATCCATTCGTGACCGGGATGGACATCTTGCCATCGCCAAGTTTCCACACAAGGACGACGAGACCAATGCAGTTTTGTGGGAAGCGGTCGCACTACGACTAGCAGAGAAGGCTGACATCCCAGTGCCAGACTGGCGAATCGAGCCAGTTGCAAACAAGGCGGTATTGGTGCTGCGCCGATTCGATCGAGTAAAAGGCCAACGTATTCCGTTTCTTTCGGCCATGAGTATGCTCGGAGCCAGCGACAACGAATCACGAAGCTACCTGGAATTTGTCGATGCGCTGCGCCGGTATGGGGCCAGCCTGAAACAGGATATGCATGCACTGTGGCGACGAATCGTTTTCAATATTCTGATTTCCAACACCGATGACCATTTGCGCAATCACGCATTCCTCTATACCGGCCTGGAAGGGTGGCGCTTGGCCCCAGCCTACGATCTCAACCCAGTTCCCGTGGATATCAAACCCCGTGTACTGACCACGGCTATCGATCTCGACGACAGTACGGCTTCATTGGACCTGGCAATGAGCGTGGCGGACTACTTTGCGCTAAGCGCAAACAAGGCGCGGGAAATTGCGGCCGACGTCGGGCTGGCCGTGGCAACATGGCGTGAAGAGGCTGCACGAATAGGGCTGACAACAGCAGAAATTGAGCGCATGGCATCCGCGTTCGAACATCAGGACCTGAGAGAAGCTATATCATGACGACCGCTTGCGCATGGCTGCACGTCAATGCACGGTACAAACCATGCAGGGATCGAACGAGCGGACGATGTGCTGAATGGCGACATCAGTTTTACCATCATTCCCCACCACAGTGCCGACGAGGGCCTGTTCCAGCGCGCCGGGGGTGCCTTGGCCATCACGTGGGGAGAAATTCCAGGTGGTGGGTGCGATGATCTGGTAGTTCAAGATCCGCCCGTTGCGTACGCGTATCCAGTGTCCGAGGCTGCCGCGCGCGGCTTCGACCAGCCCTTCCCCCTCAGCTTCGTCAACCTCGGCTGCGGCGTGGCGGAACGGCGCTTTCGGATCGATCTGGCGAACCCAGCTTTCCATTTGTGGCACGAGCCGGGCGATCTCCAGCAAGCGACCAACGATACGGCCTTTGACGTTGCTGTCATGCGCTGAGGCCAGATCGAGCATCAACGGCTGCGCGTCGATGACTTGCCTTGCCTGGGCACCGACCTCCATGACCTGACGATCATAGCGGGGTGCCTTGCACCAGCTGTAACCGTCCTGCTGCTCCGGGTCGGGAGAAGTCGTGCCCAGCAAGGGATGCTTCGGGCCATTTTGCGACAGCATCCAGCTATGACTGATGTCTTCGGCAATCTGACTGCTATCGAACGACCCGACCCCCTGCACAGGATCAAACAAGCCGCGGGCAAACAAGTGGTCATCACCGACACCATAAGCCCCGTAGCTGAGAAAACGCGGCGGGATTCGCCCAAGGCGGTGGAGTTCCAGTGCATCGGCCAGCTGCAGAAAAGCGGCAAAATCGCTGCTGGCATGCGCCACCTGCCAGCGCGCCAGCACCTCAATCGAAGCAAGCTCTGCAACGGACTCCAGCGCATCATCGAATAACTGCGTTTCAAGGAACTGCCGAAAGCCGCCGAGAATCGCCAGCAGCTCGACTTTTTGCGCAGCCGTCGGCGCGGTGGTAACGCCTGCAGGCTGGACGCTCATGGTGTGCGGCCATTTTCCAGCGAGGATGCCGGTGATATGCATGAATTCTGCGCGCGCCCTCAGCATCGACACCGCCGCCGAACCCTGCTGGGCTTTGAATCGTGCGGCAATCGCTCCATGCCAGGGCGCACTGGCATAGGCTTGCCGACAAAAGTCGGGCATGAAGAACAGGTAGAAATGCGTCAGATGATCGGCAAGGTTTTCGCAGGCGAGAATCAGGTTGGTAACCAGTTCGGCATTGGGCGGCCGCTCGATACCTTGCGCAACCGCCAGAGCATTCGCTGCTGCAATCGACTGTGATACCGAGCAAATACCGCAGATACGCGGCGTATAGACCAGCGCATCCTCGGCAGGCTTGCCCTGCAAAATCTGCTCGAAGCCGCGATACAGCGGCGAATTGACCCAGGCCGCGCTGACCTGCCCGTCCCTCAACTCGACTTCGACTTCGAGATCCCCCTCGACGCGGTTGAACGGCCCATACAACTTACGTGTCACCGGCTTTTTTCCTTTGTCCTGGCGGGGTCACGATGATGCTTGCCGTCGCGTTGTCTTTCAAACGCTGCGGGGTGGCCGCTTTCGACAGCGAGGCCAGCGCAACGAACCATGCCTTGGGCATATCGGTCGGCAAGCCCACCGGGATGCCGGCAATCTTCGGCGTATCGGTAAAGCGATGACGCGGTGACTCGAACTCGGGCGCGGTGCAATTGATACAGGGGTAACCGCCATCGAGACAGGAACCAGCGCCGTTCCAGGGTCGAATATTGCAATCAGCCCGGGCCTGGGTGCCGAGACAACCCTTGTGCTCCATCATGCAGCCCTTGTCGCCCAATTGCTCCGCACTGGCCTTGTATTCATAGAATTCGTTGCGCGCGCAGCCATGATGCACCAGATGATCGGTATAGGTAGTGGGCCGGGAAAGCTCGTCCAGCGCATCGGCATCAACATCACCCAAGGCCAACTGTGCCAGCAAATCCGTGACCCAGTCCGGATGCGTGGGACAGCCCGCGACATTGATCACGGGATAGCCCGCCGGCGACCGCCAACCATCACCCAGCAGGCCACCGGGGCGCTTGCCCTCATACTGCAAACCAATGGCATCGCCCGGATTATCACCCGCTGCGGTAATGCCGCCAAACGCTGCGCAGGAACCGATGGCAATGGTATGACGCGCTTTTTCGGCGAGCTTTGCCAGCCACCACATCATCGGCTTGCCCGTGCCCGCCAGCATATGAAAACGCCCCGTGCCATTGGGCCCGCGCATGACCGAGCCTTCCAGACAGAGTGCATCGAGCGCCTGCTCCCCCGCCACGATGGCCTCCAGCAGCGCTACGAATTCATCCAGCGAGGCCTCACTGAGTGATGGATGCCACAGCAACTCAATGCCGGCACTGCGCAAGCGGGTGTAGAGGTCGGGCGCTTCGGCATTCAGCAGTGACATGCTGCAACCACCACAGCCACCGGATTGCAGCCACAACACGGTAAAACTCATGAGCGAACCTCCCCCACCGGGAAACTCAGCGTGAACACGGCACCACCAGCCGGATCATTCTTCACGGTGAGACTGCCATTGCACTGCTCCGTCGCCAGACCGTAGCTGATATACAGCCCCAGCCCGGTGCCCTTGCCAACGGGCTTGGTGGTAAAAAAAGGGTCGAATACCCGCAGCAGATCATCTTCGGCAATACCCGGACCATTATCGTGAATCGTCACCACCGCCTGGCCCTGGCGTGCCGCCAGCGCCACATCGATGCGCGGTTGATCCAGCTCCTCGACAGCATCAAGCGCGTTTTGCAGCAGGTTGATCAGAATCTGCTGGATATAGCCTTCGCTGGCCTGGACGACGAGACGTTCCGGCACATCGAATAAAACCTGTGGCGGCGTGCGCGCCGATTTCACCACCCAGTGCACCGCGCTCTTCACCAGGCTGACGAGATCGAACTCACCAACCGAATTGTTTTTCGGTGCAGAAAAACGCCGCAACTCCTGGACGATATCGCGCACCCGCTCGGCACCTTCCAGTGACCCTTCCAGCAACGGCCCAATATCGTCGAGGATGTGGTCGATCTTCAGCTCGGCACGCAATTTTTCCCGCGCCTCGACCGAGATATTCCGATGCACCTCGTCGAGATACTGGCGAAACCGTGATTCATAACTGCGCAGCGCGTGCATGTTGCCGAAGACGAAACTGATGGGATTATTCAGCTCATGCGCCACCCCTGCAACCAGGCGGCCGAGGGACGCCATCTTCTCGGACTGAATCAGCTGATTCTGCGCAGCCTTGAGCTGTTCATGAGCCGCTTGCAGCTCGCGATAAGCGCGGCGAATCTCATCCAGTGGACGGCCCGTCAGCACCGACCCGAGCAAACGCCCGTCATGGGCATAATGCGCCTTACAGGTAACAGCCATCAGCACAAGCTCCCCCGAGCTATCGAGCATGCTGACCTCGCAATCGATCAGGTCGCCGGAACGAATCTTTTCCGGGAACTCATTGACCAACGGTGCTACCGACGGTGGGAACAATATCGACAACGGCTTGCCCTGAAGCGCCTCGCCGCGCTGCCCGATCAACCGCTCCAGCGTCTGATTGACGCGCTGAATCTTGCCATCGATATCTGCCACGACGAGTACATCGTGCATCGACGACAGCACGCTCTCGATAAACTGCTGCGCCTGCTCCAGCTCTTCATTTTTCTTTTCCAGCTCGACCTGATAAGTCACCAGATCGGCATAGATCGCATCCATCTGCTGGATCACATCAATCCAGGCATTATCCGTCATCTTCTCATCGAGATTCCCGGCGACAGCGCAGGCAGAAATAGACGGGGAGGAATGCGTATTCATGGCATTTCAGTGGATTGGTGATGGCTCATGGCCGGAAGGAACATCCTATACGACTGACATCGTATCAAACTGCGGAATATCGTTGCCTGCTCCCCCCAATTGAGCCGTCGAAACTGGCAACGCTCCCCATAACGCCTAATAGTGCCTCGAATAGCTTGCGATGCCTGGCCTCATGGAAGATACCGATCTATTTCCAGCGCACCATGAAACACTCCAAGAATATCAATTACCCTGTTACTCACCGATAAATATGCGATTCTGTAATGCCCATAGAGCAATATACGAACTTCGCCATCTGGCTCGGAACGGTACTTATACCCTATCTCCGGGTGATCCTTGAGCAATTGCGCCTTTGCATATATTCCTTCCACAACCCCGGCTGCTGCGATGGGATCGTCTTGGGAAATATATTCGTAGATGTCTTTCAGCCATGTTTCCGCCTCGGCCGTCCATCTTATTTCTGCCGTGAGCGGATTCGATGCGCTATTTCCTCATTCGACACCACACGCCCTTTCCGAGAATCCTCAAGACCACGTTCCACCATCCGTTCGAACGTCAGTTCACGCAAGATTTCCTCATATGTCGCATCATCTGGCTGCGACTCGATTACTTTTTTCATCTTTTCCTTGACTATTGCCATAGAGCCTCGCCTCCAATATTTAATCGGCCTCTTATTGACGTAGTTTTAACATGTCAATAAGAGGGTTCCCGCTTCCCACATTCACCTCAACTAGTATCCGCTGTTTCACGCTCAAGTCCGTAGCGTTCGAGTTTACTGCGCAGGCCGACCCGAGACAGGCCGAGTTCCTGGGCGGCGCGGGTTTTGTTCCAGCGGTGGCGGACGAGGGTTTCTTTGAGAATTCTGGCTTCGAGTTGTTCGATGCGGTTTTTCAGCGTGCCACGCGCCGGACTGGTCACCAGCTTCATGTCGTTACGCAAGTCATCGGGAATGGCGCGCAGCACATGGGGCGAGATCAGATCGGCACCGAGCCGGTCTTCCTGGGCCAGCACCAGCATTCGTTTGATTTCGTTTTGCAGCTCGCGCACGTTGCCGGGCCAGTGATAATTCTGCAAACAATCCAGCGCTTCATTGGTGAAGCCATCCACCGATTTACCGAGTTCGGCAATCGCTTCACCGAGCAGAAAAGTGGCCAGATACGGCACATCTTCGAGTCGATCGCGGAGGGGGGGCAGTTTGATGGTAAAGGTGGCGAGACGGTAGTAGAGATCCTGGCGGAAACGCCCGGCCCGGACTTCTTCTTCCAAGTCACGGTTGGTCGCGGCGATGACGCGGACATCGATTGGCCGCCGCCGGCTGCTGCCCAGCGGGCGTAGCTCGCGCTCCTGTAATACTCGCAGCAGCTTGAGCTGAAATGCCGGGGAGATGTCACCGATTTCATCGAGGAATACGGTGCCGCCATTGGCGCTTTCGAACAGGCCGACGTGATCCTCCACCGCGCCGGTAAAGGCACCGCGCTTGTGGCCAAACAATTCACTCTCCAGTAACTCGTCCGGCAGCGCGCCGCAGTTTTCCGCCACGAACGGCTCGTTCTGGCGATGACTGTTGTAGTGCAAGGCGCGCGCGCAAAGTTCTTTGCCCGTGCCGGATTCGCCGGTGATCAGTACGCTGACATCGAAGGGCGCAACCTGTTTGACGGTTTCACAGGTCTGATTCATGCAGCTGTCCGGGCTACGGACGATACCAGCCCAACTGTAGTGCGATTTCAGTGCTTGGCGCTGCACATCAATGGCTTCTTTCAGCGTTTTGGGCTGTAACTTCAACTCAATGGAGAGGCGCTCGTTCTTGCGGTTCAGCTCGAACAGCTCAACCGCATTTTGCAGCTTGAGGATAACGTCATCAGGGTGCCACGGCTTGGCAATGAACTGGTAAATCCCCCCTTCATTGATCGCGTTGATCAGGTCCTCGGAATCGGTGTAACCCGAGATAATGATGCGGATGATTTCCGGCCAGCGTTCGCGAATTTCGGCACAGAACTCGATTCCGGTGACGTCGGGCATGCGCTGGTCGCAGAGCACAACTTGGATCCACTCGCGCTCCAGAATCCCGCGCGCTTGTTCGGCATTCGTCGCGGTATGCACATCGAAACGATCACAGAGGATTCTCTCCAGCGTCTCGATGGCGCGCACCTCATCATCAATGACGAGGACGCTGGGCAACGATGGCCCCATATCAGGCATTGGCCCCGGCTCCTGCCAGCAGTTCAGGATGTTCGAGCAGGCGCATCTGCCGGCTCATGCCAATCCACTGATACCAGCGATCCATGCCTTCTCCGCTGGTTGCCGATACCTGCAACACCTGGATACGCGGGTTGACGCGCCGCGCGTATTCGATGCATTGCTCGACATCGAAATCGAGATACGGCAGCAGATCGATCTTGTTCAGCAACATCAAGTCGGCCGCATGGAACATGTCAGGATATTTCAGCGGCTTGTCCTCGCCCTCGGTGACCGACAGAATCGCCACTTTATGCGCTTCGCCCAGATCGAAAGCGGCCGGGCAAACCAGATTGCCCACATTTTCGATGAACAGGATGCCGCCCGGCGTCGGGTCGAGTTTCTCCAGCGCATGCCCCACCATGTGAGCATCGAGGTGACAGCCTTTCCCGGTGTTGATCTGCAATGCCGGCACGCCGGTTTCACGAATGCGTTCAGCGTCGTTGGTGGTTTGCTGGTCTCCCTCGATCACGGCGACATCGAAGTCGTCCCGCAGGTCGGTGATTGTTCGCGTCAGCAAGGTGGTCTTGCCTGAACCGGGGCTGGAAACGAGATTGAGCACGAGCACGCCGCGCTCAGCAAAAAAACGGCGATTGGCATTGGCATATTCATCGTTCTTGCCGAGAATATTCTGTTCGATCTCGACCATGCGCGATTGGCTCAGCCCGGGCACATGCGCTCGTGCAGGGCCGGTACCGTAATGAATATCTCCGCCTTCGCCATGGCTGTGGTGGTCATGGTCGTGAGCGTGATGGTGTTCGGGCCCATGATCGTGGCTATGGCCGTGCCCGTGATCATGTTCATGGGTATGCCCTTCCACCGATACTTCGTCACTTCCGCAGCCGCAAACTGTACACATTGTCAATCCACCTCAAGCTCTTTGATTCTCATTTCATCGCCACTGCTGATCTGCAGTTGATAACTGCCGCATTTCGGGCAGGCATCGTAGCGCGCATTTACCGTCACCGACTCAGCGCACATCAGGCACCAGGCCTGCGCCGGCAATTCATTGATTTCCAATACTGCATTTTCCGCCAACGTGCCACGCATCACCACCTCGAAGGCAAACTCGAAGGCGGGAATTTCGACACCGGACAGCACGCCAATATCCAATATGACGCGCTTTACTTTACTGAAACCCTGCTTGCCTGCTTCGGTTTCCAATACTTGAAGAACGCCTTCGCAGAGTGACATTTCATGCATGGCTGCGCTTTTCCAGCATCATAACCTCCGTATATTCAAGGTATAGCCTACACAAGGGTCGATGACATGAATCAGCAACCGCGCCTGCTGCCGCAGACTGGCCTCATCGCCAGGCTGCAACTTGCTCAACCCCTGCGCGGCAACACCTTGCGGATGAAAATTCCACTCTGTCGGCGCCAGAATGCGCAGTTTTTCCAGCCGCCCGCCATTGAGCTCGACCTTGTGGGTGAGCCGTCCACGTGCCGCTTCCGTATGCGCCAGGCCCGGCACATCGCTGGAGATGCCGAGCGGGCCATCGTCGCCCGCAAAAAAGGCATCGAGTTGTAGTATGATCTCGGCAATGGCGACCAGCCGCGCCGCACTGCGCGTATAGATGCCACTGCCTTGCTCATTGATCAGTGCCGCCACCAGCGGTTGCGATCGAACCCGGCTGAACCAGCTGACTTCAACGCTACCCCCATTGCCCTCAGGCCGGGCGATGAAATCGTCGTCTTCCATTTTGCTGGCCAACTCTGAATCGGCTGGCGCCGTCGCGGCGAGCGACGCATTCCCGGCTGATGACCAGGCTTGCGCCGCCAACCAGAACAAAAACCGAGCTGCAACCGTTTCACATCCGGCAGCCCACTGGCGCAATGCATCCGCCGATGAACCGAGCTGCGCCAGCCACGCTTCAGCGGGGCTACAGAACAAGGCGTCATCCAGAAACTGACGCAACAGCTGCCACTGCGAGCGAGCCTCGGGAGCAAGTGGGCGCGGGTTGGGTTGCAGTGATACCAGCACCGTCGGATTCATCTGTGCCATCAGCGCCAAAACATGCTGCATCAGCGTCGCTGGCATCTGCCGCGCGCCCATTTCCTCGAACGACAATGGCCAATCGAGAAAAATGCGCAATACCTGCTCACGCAAGGTTTCCAACAGCACCAGTGCCTGTCGCTGAGCAGCAACAGTATCGCCTACCACATCGCCGCGGGCGCTTTCCATCGCCGCAACCAATGTCGCCGAATGCGCCCGGGCGCAAATACTGAACAACATCGGCAACGATGTCAGCACCTCATCGAGCGGCTTGCCGGAAAACACCTGCGCTGCCGCCAACGGCCGGCTGGAGTGAATATCACAACGAAAACCGTCATCAGCCAGTAGCAGATCAACGACCAACCCACCTTCGGGATTCATTTGTCCGCCTTCCCCACGTCGTCACCTGCAAAAACACGACCACGCAGAAAGTCACGCCGGGACTGAGGCTCCTGCATTCGTTCGCCTAATGTCTTGCGCGGCGCGGGGGTTTCCTCGTCGGCGCCCATGGTGCCGGCGGGACGTGGTTTTTCACCTTTCCAGATCTGCTCGATCTCTGTCGTCCGGGCAGATGATTCGGTATCCACGTTGGCTTCATCCATTAGTGCAGCAAGCGCCTCGGCCGCTGTCAGTTCGGCCACCTCCTGACTGTCGAATTCGAACATCGGCGAGAACAGCGAGCAGCTGAAATAATCGCCGATGCCTTCTTCATGACCAGCGACAAAATCATATTGCCCGGAAGGAAAGACAAACTGGCGCACCTCGCCAACGCGAACACTTTTCGCCTCAGTAGCGGCGACCGGCAGCAACATCACATTCATGAACCACGGCGTTACCAACACGCCCAACCAGTAATCGTTCCAGCGCCGAAAGCCGGTCGCATGAACCGTCAGCGACGGGTTGAGCACTGGCACATCCGCCATGCGCTGCTGCTGAATTTGTGTAAAAACCGCTTCCAGGCGGCCAGCGACGGCCGCAGCTGTTTCCTCAACAAGTCTATCTTGAATCATCGGCATGGGCAGTCAGTCGTCCTTGAGCACCATAAACTGCTCTTTACTGCCATCACATTCGGGGCAACGCCAATGATCCGGTAGTGCGGAAAACGGGGTGCCCGGCGGAATCTGCCAGTATTCATCCCCTTCGGCAGGATCGTAGACATGCCAGCAGATCTTGCATTCCAGCCGGTCGTCATCCTTCAGCCGTGCCTGATCACCACCATACGACCCCTCAAATGGGCCATGACTACGCTCACCCGGCACTCGGTGCCTCCAAGCCATAAACCTGCAAGATTTCACGCAATCGTTCCGCGCTGTCAGCCAGATCCTCCGGCGCCGCCTTGGCGACTTCCGGCACATCGACGATTTCGATGGTGTTGAGAATCAGCGAATCCTCGGAATTGTAGAATTTGACCCACCAGACATTCTGTTTCGCGGTACTGCCGACACGACAATTACCATAACCCCGCGACAACACGGTGACCGGCCCGACGCCCAGGCGCGCACCAAGAAACGTCAGGTCTTCCGGCGATAACGGCAGCAGCGTGAGATTGATGACATGGGGTGGATCGCCAGGCTGCCACTCCCGCATCTTTTCATCGATTTCTACCAGCAGCGAAGGCGCATTGAGCACCCCGGGCGGCAGCGCAGACATATCGGTGTCAAGGGCGGAGGCTTCGGCAAACGCCTTTTGCGTGACGATCGATGGAATATCCGCAATCTCGATCACATCGTTGAGTATCTCACCGTCAGGCGCTGTGGTGCGCACTCGCCAAATACCGGTCAGGACCGATTCCTGAATTTGCACGCGCGTGTCACCCTCATAGACGACACTGACCTCGCCTTCGTTGAGCACTTGATTGACCAGATCGATATTGTCGGGGTCAAGTTGCGAAATATCGACCACCACGGCTGGCTCACCAGCGCGATAACCCTCTAAAGACGCAAGCAGCTGCGTCAGCATTGCCATGCCTTCGCGCAGATCCTGCACCTCTTCCGGCTCGGGTAATACAGGCGGTCTGAAAACCGGCATTTCACCCGGCGAACCGATAAAGTCGAAATTGTCGTCGTCCTCTTCGGCTGGCTGGGAGCCTGGCCCTACAACCGGAATATCGAGGAGGTTTGCATAGATTTTGTCAGTCATGAATTGGCCTTTGATGATAGTGGCGGTCGCTTGACCACAATTATTGCGTGACCACCGGAATACCCAGGGTGGGCGGGCGCGTCGGCTCGGCAGCGAGCAGGCGATTGATCTCTTCCAGATAGACATTCCAGTCCTGGATGCCGGTCAACGCACCGAGGTACTGCCCATCGCGAAAAAAGACCAGCGCCGGCCACGACGTAAAGCCGTACTGTTTCTGTAATTTGCGCTCATCCCGATGCGAAACGACAGCGGCCGCCAACGTGGGAAACGCTTTCAACAATTCCGGCAGCACGACCGCTACGTCGTTCGACTCAGGGAAACGTTTGACATCTTCAGTAAAGAACAGGACGCTCAGCTCAGCCGACGAAAAGAATTCATCGATATTGTCCAGATCGACCAACGGGTATCCCAGCTCATCGGTCAGTCGCTCGATCAACGGTGCTGGCGTAGCGGAAGGTGTTGCTGCTGCGGTTGTCATGAATTTATTTCACCAAGTGTTTGAGATGTTCAGGAAGTGGTGGTTCCCGATCGATAAGATCGGCGAACAGATGGTCGACAGACTGCTCGCCCTGCATCACGCTGCCGACCGCGGCAATGGCGGCGCGAATCTGCTCCGCCTGTTCTGCTGACAGCACTTCACGCGCGCCACCAAGAAAATTCAAAACCCAGGTTCCCGGCGCCTGCTCACCAACCAGCAGCATGTCCACCAGCTCACGCCGACCATCTGCCTCACACAGCGCGTGCATGCCCTGCATCTCGACGACCTGCATGGGAATACCAATGCACATCAGTATTTTCCCCGATGATCCACATCGACCACCACGGCGTCATCGATCAGCTTCTTCGGATCGAACTTGACCTTATCGGAGGCGAGCACGCGCTCATCGCCAACCCGGCAGGCCACTTCGGCCGGAGGCCGCCCAGCCTCATACTGCTCCAGCGCCAACTCGGAGGGTGTCAGTCGCTCTTCCTCCGGTAGCGGCGTGTCACGCTTGGCAGCTTCGATGCCCAGCGACGCCAGCCAGGCGAGCGCTTGTTCAATGGCGGGCCGGATCTGCGCCTTGACCGCCGGGCGCAGGCTGCCGCCGAAATCTTCCAGCTCGACCGGCTGGACACCGACCAACAGCAACCTCTCCGGGTAGTCGCCCAGTAATTCGGAGGTGGCCAGCACCTCCTGAAAACCGGTTTGATGCAGGCTCATCTTTTTCGCACCCATGAAATTGGGTACGTCGTCATCGAGAATCAGCTTCATCTCACCGCCTTCAAGGCCATAGTCGATGGCATCGAACACCACCAGGATATCCGCCGCCTGGACGTGCTGAACGAGATAGATACCCTGGGTGCCGCCATCCATCAGCGTCACGTTGTCGGCAAAGGCATATTCACGATTGAGCGTTTCAACACAACGCACACCAAAACCCTCGTCGGCCCAAAGAACATTCCCAATACCAAGAATTAAAACCTGTTTATCCGCACTCATCGACAGACGTCACCATTGCCTAACCATTAATGGCGGTCAATAGTATTCCGCTTTTCACGGAAAGTGAAATGTTTGTTTCCATCCAGGGAAAAACTCCCCTGTACACCCCAAAAGTCGTTTCCTGATTCCTGGCAGAACGTTCAAGCCGTCCTCCCGGCAAGAAACCTTCCACCACGTCATCGATACCGGTAAGCGACCAGCCGCAATACCGACCCCGATCAGACGAGCTCGGCACGGAAACAACATGAATTCAATGACATATATCAATTGGTATGGATTCTGCTTAGTCAGATCGTGAACCTGGTCATGGATAACTGTCCTGGCCAGACAAAACTAAGCAAAGGAGACCCCCGTTATGGTGGAAACGTTCTACGAGGTGATGCGGCGCCAGGGAATTTCCCGACGCAGCTTCCTCAAGTATTGCAGCCTCACCGCTGCAGCCCTCGGGCTAGGCCCCGAGTTCGCCGGCAAAATCGCACATGCGATGGAAACCAAACCCCGCATCCCAATCTTGTGGCTACATGGACTGGAATGCACCTGCTGCTCGGAATCCTTCATCCGCTCGGCACACCCATTGGCTAAGGACGTGATCCTGTCGATGGTGTCACTCGACTACGACGACACGATCATGGCCGCAGCAGGTACCCAGGCTGAAGCCATCATCGAGGAGACGATCGAAAAATACGACGGCAACTTCATTCTTGCGGTCGAAGGTAATCCGCCGCTGAACCAGGATGGCATGTCCTGCATTATCGCCGGCAAGCCTTTCGTCGAGCAGCTAAAGCACGTTGCCGATCACTGCAAGGCGATCATCTCCTGGGGTTCCTGCGCATCGTATGGCTGCGTCCAGGCGGCACGCCCCAACCCGACCCGGGCAACGCCGGTTCACAAGGTGATCCACGACAAGCCGATCATCAAGGTACCCGGCTGCCCACCCATCGCCGAAGTCATGACAGCGGTGGTGACCTATATCCTCACCTTCGAGCGCTTTCCGGAACTCGATCGGCAGGGACGGCCAAAGATGTTCTACAGCCAGCGTATCCACGACAAATGCTATCGCCGTCCGCATTTCGACGCCGGTCAGTTTGTCGAGTCATTCGACGACGAAGGCGCACGCAAGGGTTACTGCCTGTACAAGGTCGGCTGCAAAGGGCCAACCACCTACAACGCTTGCTCGACAATCCGCTGGAATGAAGGCACCTCCTTTCCGATCCAGGCCGGTCACGGCTGTATCGGCTGCTCCGAAGACGGTTTCTGGGACAAGGGCTCCTGGTATGCACGCCTGACCGATATCCATGAATTCGGTATCGAAGGCAATGCTGACAACGTGGGCGGTACTGCTGCCGCTGTCGTAGGTGCTGGCATCGCCGCACACGCCGCTGTTTCTGCCGTCAAACGCGCCCAAAGAAAAGGAGACTGATCCATGGCCGTAATACAAACTCCCAACGGTTATACCCTCGACAATTCCGGCCAGCGCGTCGTCGTCGACCCAGTGACGCGCATCGAAGGTCATATGCGCTGCGAGGTGAACCTCGACGAAAACAATGTCATCCGCAACGCGGTTTCCACCGGCACCATGTGGCGCGGGCTGGAAGTCATTCTCAAAGGCCGCGACCCGCGTGACGCCTGGGCTTTCGTGGAACGCATCTGCGGCGTCTGCACGGGCTGCCACGCACTCACATCGGTGCGCGCGGTGGAAGACGCTCTGGGTATCAAGATCCCACATAATGCCCACCTGATTCGCGAGATGATGGCGAAGACACTACAGGTTCACGACCATGTGGTTCACTTCTATCACCTTCATGCACTGGACTGGGTCAACCCCGTCAATGCGCTGAAGGCCGATCCAAAGCAAACATCAAAGCTGCAGCACATCGTTTCACCGCACCATCCGATGTCCAGCCCCGGCTATTTCCGCGACATTCAGACGCGGATCAAGAAGTTTGTCGAATCCGGCCAGCTCGGTCCGTTCAAGAACGGCTACTGGGACAATCCGGCCTACAAAATGCCGCCCGAAGCCGATCTGATGGCGGTGGCGCACTACCTGGAAGCGCTGGATCTGCAGAAAGAGTTTGTCAAGCTGCATACCGTCTTTGGCGGCAAGAACCCGCACCCGAATTACCTGGTCGGCGGCGTACCCTGCGCAATCAATATGGACGGCGATATGTCGGCAGGCGCACCACTGAACATGGAGCGACTGAATTTCGTCCTGGCGCGCATTCAGGAAATGGTGGATTTCAACAAGAACGTCTATGTACCCGACGTTATCGCCATTGCCAGCTTTTACAAGAATCAGCTCTGGGGTGGCGGCCTTGGCGCGCTCAACATCATGGACTACGGCGCCTATCCGAAGGTTCCTTACGACAAATCCACCGATCAGCTGCCCGGCGGCGTCATTCTCAATGGCAACTGGGACGAAGTGCTGCCGGTCGATCCACGCGACCCCGAGCAAGTGCAGGAGTTCGTCACCCATTCCTGGTACAGCTACCCGGACGAAGCCAAGGGACTGCACCCATGGGATGGCATTACCGAGCCCAATTACGAGCTCGGCGCCAACGCCAAAGGCACGCCAACCAATATCGAGGAGCTGGACGAAGCGGCGAAGTATTCCTGGATCAAATCCCCGCGCTGGCGTGGCAACGCCGTGGAAGTCGGCCCCCTGTCTCGCTATGTGCTCGCCTACGCCCAAGGGGTCGAATACGTGCAGGAGCAGGTCAACCGCAGTCTGGCCGCATTCAATGGTCTTGCAGGCACCAATCTGGACGCGAAAACCGCACTCAATTCCACCATTGGCCGCACCTTGGCGCGCGCACTCGAATCCGAGTATTGCGCCGACATGATGGTGGACGACTGGAACCAGCTGATCAGCAATATCAAGAACGGCGACACCGCGACCGCCAACATGGAAAAGTGGGATCCATCCACCTGGCCCAAAGAGGCCAAGGGTGTCGGCACCGCCGCCGCACCACGCGGTGCGCTGGGCCACTGGATTCGCATCAAGGACGGCAAGATCGAGAACTATCAGTGCGTCGTACCAACCACCTGGAACGGCTCCCCACGCGATCCGGCTGGCAATATCGGCGCGTTCGAAGCATCGCTGATGAACACGCCGGTAGAACGCGCCAACGAGCCGGTCGAAATTCTGCGCACACTGCACAGTTTCGACCCCTGTCTTGCCTGCTCCACACACGTGATGAGCGAAGACGGTGAAGAACTGGCCAACGTCAAAGTACGCTAATCGAGGAGAGAAACATGATTGGTAAAAAATATATCCTGCCTTTAATCGCAAGCCTGGCATCCCTGGCCTCCGGCGCTGCCAGCGCCCACCCGGCCGGACACGGTGAACTCTCGATGGGCGAACTGCTGGAGCATCTCGGCGCCAGCACCTTCCATATTGGCGTGATTGTTGTCGCCATTACCATCGGCGTACTGCTGTATCGCCTGCACGTTGGCCGCACATCCGACAAATCGGAGGCCAGTCATGAGTAGCAGCGAAAACGCGGCACAGCTGGCACGAAGCGAGCCGTCGGTCTTCGTCTACGAGTGGCCGGTTCGTCTGTGGCACTGGATCAATGCACTGGGTATTACTGTGCTGGCGATTACCGGATACTTCATAGGCTCACCGCCACCAACGCTATCGGGTGAGCCAAGCGACCACTACCTGTTCGGTTACATACGGTTTGCACACTTCGCCGCCGGTTACATCATTGGTGTTGGCTTTCTTTTCCGTCTCTATTGGTCATTTGTCGGTAACAAGAATGCACGCGAGATCTTTCTCCACAACATTCTCAGACCGACTTACTGGAAAGAGCTGTGGCACGAAGTGAAGTGGTATCTATTTCTGGTGGATGAACCCAAGCAGTACGACGGACACAACCCGCTGGCGATCTTCGTCATGCACTGGTTCTTCGTCTGGGGCATCGTTTTCATGATCGTCACCGGCTTCGCCCTCTATGGCGAAGGCACAGGTGCAGGATCATGGGCGCATACGCTCTTTAGCTCATGGGTGATTCCGCTGTTCGGCCAGAGCATGGACGTGCATACCTGGCACCACTTCGGCATGTGGCTGATCATCGTGTTCGTGATGATCCACGTCTACGTCGCCATCCGCGAAGACATCATGTCCAAACAGTCGATCATCAGCTCGATGATCAGCGGCTGGAGAAACTTCAAGGATTACGACAGCATTCCGAAGAAAAAATAGCACGACCGGCCCTCACACGAGGGCCACGCTCAGCAACTCTCCTGCTGACTGCCTGCAACCGACATCCTCTCCCTCCTGGTTGCAGTGCAGTCTTCTTTAATTCGAGGAAAACATCATGACTAGCAAAACACTGGGGATCATCGCCGTCCTCTTTCTATCAACCCTCCCCGCCCTCCACGCCGGCTCCAACAACGGCTATACAACCGCCGCCAATGTCTACAGCGGATCAGCATCCCGCAGCTGGTTTGGCGGCGGCACCGCCTACGCCATCGCACAATGGAAAGCAGAAAGGGCAGCAGCATCAGCCAGCACTACTCATTCAGCCACAGCAACCAGTGACAATGCTGCCGAAGCGAGCCAGACACCTGATTCACATGAACTCCCCCAATAATCGGGGCCGGCACCGCCATCCCCGCTGGATGCGGGGATCCAGTCACACGGATGTGAAACCACACCACGACTCGTCCTGCCCGGAGCGATTATGTAACCCCCGCCGAGAAGCCTGAGTTAACGTAGCGCCACTCACCTCTAGTGCCACTCACCTCGCCTTGAAGTTACACCGGCACCACATATGATACCGCCAATGACATCGACACCATCCTGAATTACTAACCCGGCAAAAACCTACCCGACATCAAGTTATTACATATTGCACATGTGACTCATGAAAAAACCGCTTGATCAAATCGGTACTTTTTTGCAGCGAACGCAGTGCAGAACGCGCACGGGTAGCCAACGCTTTCTTGGTTTTTACGACGGTTCGGCCTAATCGGTGGGTTTTGACATGGTTCCAAACCAGTTCGTCCGGGTTCAGCTCAGGTGAATAGGGTGGCAGATAGAAAATCTTCAGCTTACCCTCTGTGCTTTCT
>JALSHZ010000119.1 GCA_026981985.1 Gammaproteobacteria bacterium
CTATAGAATGATGATGCTTCTGAGGCAGGGGTTTGAAGCTAATCCCTGGATTGCCGAAAAAGCAGGAAAAATACGCAAAAACCCTGTCAAGCTTTTTTTATGGTTTTTTTGCGCTGAGTAGTTACCTATCATTTTTTATTGTTTGAGATCCATCTGCCGGCTTGTGGCCGCTTGGCGAATACGCAAATATCGCTGTGTCCGTCGTTCCTGAGCGTCGGCTGTTTTTATGTTACACCGCGTTATTCCCAACTTACCTTTGACAATGGCTACAGTAAAAAGTTGAGCGCTGGCCGATCACTATTTGTCTAATTGCTGCGCCGCAATGATAGCAGGGTTCTCCCGTTTTCCCATAGACGAGCAGTTCCTGGCTGAAATAGCCGGGCTCGCCGTCGGCGTGAACAAAGTCGCGCAGTGTCGTCCCTCCCTGTTCGATGGCGCTGGCCAATACGGCTTTGATGCTGGTCGCCAATTGATCGATGCGCTGGCGAGAGATGCGTCCGGCGGCACGCTTCGGGTGAATGCCTGCCATGAACAGGGCTTCATTGGCGTAGATGTTGCCAACCCCGACGACCACCTTGCTGTTCATGACGTGTTGCTTGATCGCCGTCTTGCGGCCACGGCAACTGTGCCACAGGTACTCGCTATCGAACTCATCTTGCAGTGGTTCTGGCCCCAGTTCGGCGAGCAAAGGATGTTCGTCAATTGCGCCGGTGTGCCATAGCACCGCGCCGAAGCGGCGTGGGTCGTGCAGCCGCAAGCTCATGCCGGAATCCAGTTCGAGAATAAAGTGATCGTGCTTTTTGTATGGCGCGCCATGCTCGGTCAGGCGCAGGCTGCCGGACATGCCGAGGTGCAGAATCAAGGTACCCTTGCCGACATCAAGTAACAGATATTTTGCCCGCCGGTCGATGGTGTGAATGTGCAGTCCGCGCAGGCGCCGGGTCAGGCTCGGCGGAATCGGCCAACGCAAATTGGGGTTGCGAATAACCACCTTGTCGATGCGCCGGTCGAGCAGATGCGGGGCGATGCCTCGGCGGGTAGTTTCAACTTCGGGTAGCTCAGGCATTGTCAGCTCGGTTTTGGCGCCACTGCCACAGCGCAATCAGCAGAAAAACCAGAGGCAGACCCAGCAGTAGGGCAGTGGCCAATATCAACAGGGTGTTGTCGCTGAGTGTGAGGGTTTTGTCATCGATTGACGCTTGCTGATCACTGGTAGTCGGGCTGGGATCGGTCAACCAGCTGAACAGTTGCAGCGCGAAGCGGGCGTTGTCACCGAAACCAATATACTCGTTGCTGAAAAAATCGCTGTCGCCAATAACCGCTGCCCGTTGTTCCGAGTTGTCGCGCTGGCGTTGCGCTGCAAATCCCAGTGTCAGCGGGCCAGCGGTTTCACCGCTATCGCTATCGAAGCGTACATGGCCTTTGAGATCCGATATTTCATTCCAGCTATCCGCGTTGGAGCGCAGCAGGCTGTGATGTGTCCATTGCGCATCGTCTTCGACCTGCAAACCGCTGGCGATTGGCAGCAGCATTTTTCCTGGTAATCCCGCTGTGATTGCATGGGACCCAAATTCCGTTATTGGCACAATGGCCGGGTGGCGGATCGCCAGCAGCTTTCTCAGCCGGTCATTGGCGTCGATAACCGTCCCGGGCAGTACCGAGATGCCAATGTCCCGTAGCAGGGCGTCGATACTGCGATCGCTCACCGGGTCGCGCAGTACCAGAAGATTACCGCCGCGTTGCAGATGGTCACCAATGGCGCTCAATTCTCCGGGGAGCAAGGCGTCCGCAGGGGCCGCGAGTACAAGCACGTTGGTATTGTCGGGAATGGCTGGCAGCTTCAGCAGGTTGATTGCCTGGGTGTGGTAGCCCTGTTGCTGCAACAGGCGGTTCAGTGTCGTGTAGCCGTTATTCGATGATGTGTAGAGCGATTTTTCGCCGTGCCCTTCGAGAAATACGATCCACTGCTCCTTGCCTTCGATCAGCCGCTGGAGTGCGCGGAGGATATCGGCTTCACCCAGCGTCTTGATTGTTTCGCTGCGTGCGCCGTAGCTGAATTCGAGGCGTCCTTCCTGATCCAGTGGTGCATTGTTTTGCAATGCGCGCTGCTCCGGCGTGAAAAACTCGAGCGATATTTTCTGTGAGCTTGCCAGATAGGGCGCCAGCGCCTTTTCAATTTTTCGCCGCAACGCGGGGGAGTTGGCAACGACTGCACTGATGTGTAGCGGCGTTTCAAGCTTGTTGAGCAAGTTCTCGACTGCGGGCGGGGGGCTGTTGATGCGCTGGCGTGACAGGTCGATGGATAGCGGAAATTGTGCGATGACGATAGCAACAGCGATGAGTGCGGCAAACCCCGCCAGCAGGCCAGACAGCTGTAGCAAACGTGCGCGCCGGGTTCGTGTGGGTATTTGTTGATGTTTTATCTGGCGTACCGCCAGCCACAGAAACAGCACGCTGAAAAGCAGGAACCACGCCAGGTGGACGCTGCTGAAGCGTGCTTCGACAAAGGCGCTGAGATGGCTGAAAGGCGATAGCTGGTACAAGCTGGGAGCGAAAATGCCGGGCATGTAACTGGTGAAATGAAAAAGCGCCAGCAGCAACAGCAGACCATAATGCAGCATTGCGGCGCTGATTGGCTCTTTAGCAATGGCGGAGCAGAAAATGCCCGCAGCCGCAAAGCTGATGACCATCAGCCAGACACCCAGGGCCGCACTGAAAATATGGCCGCCATCCAGTGCGCTGCCGGCCAAGAGCGTCAGTGGCATCGCCGTCAGCAGTAGTACCAGCAGCGTCAGCAGCAGGCCGATGCCGAGCATTTTGCCAAGCACGATCTGCGCTGGCCGCAACCCGGAAACCTGTAGCAGCGTCCAGCTGTGATCGTGTTTTTCTCCGGCAATGCTGCGCATCGTGAGCAATGGTGTCAGCAGCAACAGCGTGATGGCCCCTTGCTGGAAAAAGGCTGGTACGATGGCTTGCGTCACGGTGAGATTCGCCATGCCCGCCAGGTTGGCGGCGCGGATTGCCTGGAAACTTTCGACCAACCGCAGCAACAGAAAGGCGAGTACAAAACTGATGCCGGCCAGCAGCAGCCACAGCGATGGTCGGCGCAGCCAGCGCATGAATTCCAGTCGGGCGATGGCGATGGTTTCAGGCATAGATCAGGCGGGTAAAGAGCTGTTCTAGTGGTTCCTCGATCTGGTCCATTGCGGCGGCAAACAGCTGTCGCCCCTGGTACAGGATGAGGACATCAGTGCACAGCGTTTTTATCTCGCCAAGATTGTGAGAGGAAAACAAAATGGCAGTCGTTGCTTGCAGTGAGTGCAACAGGCTGTGAAATGTAGCGCTTTGTAATGGGTCGAGCCCGTTACCCGGCTCGTCGAGCAATAGAATATCGGGCCGGTGGAGCAGTGCCTGTGCCAGGCCGACCCGCTGACGATAGCCGGTCGATAAACATCCGATTCGTCGATTGGCGACCTCTTCAAGCAAACAGTTCTGCAATACGGTGTCGATGCGGGTTCTGATTTCAGTACCGGACAGTCGTTGCAGTTTTGCCGCAAATCGCAGTTGCTCCAGCGGTGTCAGATCGTCATAGAGCGGCGGGTTCGCGGGCAAATAGCCGATGCGACGCAGCAGCTCGGGGGCGTCGCTGAGCGTCCGACCATCGATGTTGATATGGCCGGAAACCGGGCTCATCACGCCCGCCAGAATATGCAGCAGCGTTGACTTGCCTGCGCCATTCGGACCCAGCAGGCCGAGTATCTGCCCCTTCCTGAGCTGTAGGCAGACATTATCGAGCACCGCTTCATCGTGATAGCGGTGGCAGATGTCGGCGGCTTCCAGTGCTGCGGTCTCCTTCATGGCGGCATAGTGTACCGTAGTCTTTACAGCGACGCTGCGCTCGGGTCAGCGCGCGGAATTACCGCTCATCGTTCGTTTTGTGCCATCGAATCCCGCTGGCGACAGCCTGTTCGTGAGGCCGTTAACGCACGCTTGTGGCGCGGCCGTCGTATCGTGCGAGGGCAACACATAACAACAGGTAGGGGGAGAGATGAATGCAATGACATTGCTGCAAGTCAATGCAGGGCCAACCATCAGTGTTGCGGCTTTGCTCGTCACGCTGGCCATCATCGTCGGCGGGATGAAGCGGTTTGGCTGTATCGATGCGGCCGCCTGTCCATCGTTGCCTGGGTTGGCGCTGGCCGGGTTGGTGATTGTTGGTTTCCGGATGGTGCTGTGAGCTGCATCACAGTTTGTTGACAGCTTCCCTCGCCCAGCGTAGAAGAAACGGTTCCTGATATCCGCCACGTTCCGTCCCGGGATGTAGTGGAAAAATGAACAACCACCACAGGGGAACCCAATGAAAATCGAAACCATCGCCGTACACGGCGGCTACGAGCCAGATCCCACCACCAAGGCCGTCGCCGTCCCCATCTACCAGACCACCTCCTATGCGTTCGACAGCACCCAGCATGGCGCCGACCTGTTCGACCTGAAGGTTGAAGGCAACATCTATACCCGTATCATGAACCCCACCTCCGACGTGCTCGAAAAGCGCGTCGCGGCGATGGAAGGTGGTGTGGGCGGATTGGCGTTGGCATCCGGCATGTCAGCGATCACCAACGCAATTTTTTCCATTGCGCAGGCGGGTGACAACATCATCGCGACCACTCAGCTTTACGGCGGCACCTACAACCTGTTTGCGCACACGTTGCCGCGGCTCGGCATCACCGTGAAATTTGCTGATGCCGCGGATATCGATGGCATGGCGGCGTTGATCGATGACCAGACACGCGCGGTATTCTGTGAATCCATTGGCAACCCGGCGGGGAATGTCGTCGATTTTGGCGCCATCGGCGAAATGGCTCATGCCCACGGCGTTCCGCTGATCGTCGACAATACCGTCCCTACGCCTTATTTATGTCGCCCGTTCGAGCACAATGCGGATATTGTCGTGCATGCCTTGACCAAATACATGGGCGGTCATGGTACCTCGATCGGTGGCATTATCGTCGATTCCGGTAAATTCCCCTGGGCGGAACACGCCGAGCGTTTCCCGATGCTGAATGAACCCGACGTTTCCTATCATGGGGTTATTTACACCGAAGCACTGGGCGAAGCCGCCTATATCGCCCGGGCGAGAGTCGTGCCATTGCGCAACATGGGCGCGGCGATCTCACCCTTCAACAGTTTTTTGATTTTGCAGGGGATCGAAACCCTGCCAGTACGAATGGATCGCCACTGCGACAACGCCCTTGCGGTAGCCCAATACCTGCGTGATCACGACCAGGTCAGCTGGGTCAATTATGCCGGCCTGGACGAGCACCCCGATCACGCGCTGGTGGAAAAATACATGGGCGGCAAGGCATCGTCGATTCTTACCTTCGGCATCAAGGGCGGACGCGAAGCTGGTGCGAAATTCATCGACGCGCTCAACCTCATCGTGCGGCTCGTCAATATCGGCGATGCAAAATCGCTCGCCTGCCATCCCGCCACCACCACCCACCGCCAACTGAATGAAGAAGAACTCAAAAGCGCCGGCGTTACCGCAGACCTCGTCCGCCTGTCGATAGGCATAGAAAATATCGACGATATTATCGCTGATATTGAACAGGCACTTGCTGCAGCGAAATGATGCGTTTTTACTCAAGTGTCGGCGCTTAGAGAAATGCGGGCTAGGCAATCCCCCTTTGCGAAAGGGGGAAGCTGACCGAACCCTGCTAGGGTCACGAATTCTGCCAGGGTCAGGTCTTGATAGGCCGCAGAGTGTCCATTTCCCATCTATCGACCATCAGTCAATCCGGTGAGTAATGCGGGCTAACCGCAGCTCCCTGAGATCAGTGACATTTTTTTGTTTGCGAGTGTGGTGTCGACAGCGAACAGGTCGAGTAGCGTATGTACGAGGTTGTCGTGGGATACTTTCCGGTTGGCGCAGTGTTGCAGTGCCTTGCTGTCCAGGTGTTTGCTATGGCGAATACCATCAGACAGCCAGGAGATAATGGGAACGTGTTTTTGTGCCTCTGGCGCCAGTAGGTAGGGTAGCCCGTGCAGGTAAACACCGTTTTCGCCCAGCGATTCGCCGTGGTCGGATGCATAGAGCATGAAGGTATCGAATTTGTCCGAGTGTCGCTGCAGAAAGTCGATGATTTTTTTCAGCACCTGGTCGGTATAGACGATGGTATTGTCGTAACTGTTAATAACAGTGGCGTTATCGCATTCGTGGGGCGAGTTCGATTCGCAGGCCGGTTTGAATCGTGCCGAATGGTCGGGATAACGACGATAGTAGGCAGGGCCGTGACTTCCCATGACATGAAACACGAGCAGTTTGTCGCCCTTCGATGCGTCGATTTTATTGTCCAGATCCGCCAGCAGAATTTCATCGAGATATTCGCCATGGCTGAAATAGGGTGAATTGGGGTCGAAGTCATGGTGAAGGTTGAGTGAGTCGATGCGTTCGCAAACACCCTTGCAACTGGAGTTGTTATCGATCCATGTCACGCTGACCCCAGCGTGTTGCAGTACGTCCAGCACGTTGGACTGTTTTGCTGCCTTGCCCGGTGAGTAGCTGTCGCGGTCGAGGAACGAAAACATGCAAGGGACGGAATAGGCCGTGGATGTGCCGCAGGACCAGGCATCCTTGAAGCTGAGGACGTTCGGGGTATTTTCCAATTCCGGGTTGGTTTGGCGGGGGTAACCATTTAACGAGAAATGGTCAGCGCGTGCAGTTTCGCCAACCACCATGATACCCAGGCGTGGTTTGCCATTGTGGTTTGCGTGAGCGTCGCGCCCGATCACCTGAAAGGGTTCGTTGTCGAAGGCGTGGCTTTTGCGAACCATTTTCGCGATGGCTGTCATCGGAAAGAATGGTGTGATCGTCATGCGCAAGTCGCGGTTCTCGCGAGAGAAATAGGTCAGGTATTTGAAGTTCAACATCACCAGTGCGGCGATCACGACAACAACGGCAGCGCTGGTGGCGATTCGTGTCAGCAATTCCGGTACGGGCGGACGGTAGCGAATACGCACCATGGCCACGAACAGCGATGGCAGCAGCCCGTAGATCAGTAGATGAAGCAGTAGCGAGCGCGACAACAGTTCTGTTGCCTCGTTGGTGTTGTGGTCTTTGATGGTTTCCAGCACATTGCGCAGCATGCTGTCGTCGATGACCACGCCAATGCCGTTGAAATAGGAGACCACGGCAGAAACCAGAATGAACAGGATGAGTAGTGGTTTCAGCAGGTAGCGCTGGCCGATCGCCAGAAAAGTCAGTATCAGCAATCCGGCGATCAGCGAGAAAAAAGTCAGGGCGAAACCGAAGCCTTGCGGTGTCAGCAGGTCGAGTCGTCCACTGAGCGCGGCCCAGAAGGCGGTATTGTCGGCTGAGGCAATAAATGCGGCAACCAATAGAGTCAGTGTGATGGGGGATAAGGATATTGCTTTCATCGATTTTGTGTTCAGCATAAAAAAGGCTGCCATCGGAAGATGGCAGCCCAGTTTTCTTTGGCAGTGTGTTTTAGAGCTCGTTTTTGTGGCACATGTTGCAACTTACTTTCGTGCCTTTGCTCAAGGTAACGGTGAAGTTTTTTCTCTCGGCACCAGGGCAGAGTGTTCCATTTTCACACTCTTCTATCACGAAGCTGCGGTCGGCTGCGACTTTGGAGAGTACCGTCCCCTCTCCGTTGCGGCCATGGCAAGAGCGGCAGGCATTGCCGTTCTTCTCGGCCAGGTCTTCGTGACCACCATCGGCGAACTTCGTGCCACCTACAGGGTGCATGCCATGTGGACCGTCTAGTGTCACACCAAGAGAACCGGGGGTATGACAGGTATCGCATTCGACGATCGTGCCGGCATGTCCCTGGAGCTGACTGGCCGCCACATTGTCATTGGCGAGCGGGTTGGCGTTTGGCCAGATCGCATGGGTACTGCCATGACAGCCTTCACACATGATGCCATTGTGCCCCTTATCCTTGCCGTCCTTGTTACCGCTTAGACGATAGAGGCTGTTGTTCTCGGCAAAACGTGAGGTGGGGCTGGAAAATGGCGTGGCGGTCGCATCGCCTTTCGGCCAGGCTTGTAGCAGACGCAAGCTGTCGTCCGCGACGATGGCGCCGGCAGGATGGTTGGGTGACAATGCATCCCCGGTGTGGCAGGACTGGCACTTGGGTTCGCTTGCCCAGGGTACGCGTTTGGCCAGATCGAGACCTTTACCACTCGGCAGTCCGCCGCTGAAGTCATCGCCCACCTGGGTCATGTTGCCGTGGCAGTCCTGACAGACGACACCGCCTGTAAACATCGCGCCGCGCAGACACTGGGTGCGTTTGCCGGGATGGCATTGATAACAAGTGTCTTCGAGTATGCCGATTTCGAAGTCGTTGACTTTGGGAACGCCAGCGCGTTTTGGATCATCGGCCGTTGGCATCAGTGGGAAGACGGGTTTGTTGCTGCCATCCTTGAAGTTGCCATGGGTGAAGTGCATGGCCCGTGACATGCTGACGTGACGGGTTTGCTGGCGACCCTTCTTGCCTTGTGCCGGTTCATCGATCGGACCGACCTGGGCCAGATCCAGTGCTGGTGAGTAGTGGCACTGCGAGCACTGTACCGGAGTCTGGTTGGCGAGGCAGTTGGGATCATTGGGGTTGGTGGCGGCATCGCACACCGCTGGCTTGCCATCGACGCTGCTGGTGTATTTGGCACCATGCTTGGCATCGTGCAGACGCAGGATATTGATCTTGGCCGCGTTGAGCAGTTTCTCGGGGCCCGGTGCGTTGACTTCTTTGACTACTGCGAACTGGACGCTGGCGAAGGTGCTACCCAGGCCATTGCCGTAGTCATCTGGATCGGCGTGACAGTTCTGGCAGTCTGCCTCGGAGGCGACAGGGAGTACCACATCCGTGGTGGCGAGCACTTTCTTGGTCTGCTTGTCACGAGCCGAGATGCGCATCAGTGGATAGGCGTTCTCACGCCCCTTGTCATCGACGGGAAGTATCGGGATTGCATCCGCCGCAAACCAGTCCACGCCTTGCAGCAGCGAGCCAAAGGGGAATTTGGCAAAGAACTGCACGTCACGGTCGAAACGCTCGAAAAGCTGTGGCTGGTTGCCGGCGCCAGGCATGGCTTGCTGGGTGGCCGCCAGGGCGGGTAGCTGGGCGGAATCGGGTGCCGGTAGCCCCAGATTCACCGGGATTGGCTCCACGCCTGCGAGTACGCCGTTGGGATAGAGCGGGCTGTAACCTGCGCCACCAATGGTGCCGCCATTGAGGCGTTCCCAGAAGTTGGTCTTGAATACCGATGCTGTATTGGCGCTGGTGGTATTGATCGATCCGGGGCCTACTGGATCGTTCGGATTGGCAACGGCGTGATAGGTTACCTCGACCGTACGGTCGTCCAGAATGTCAGGCTCCTTGCCGGTTTTGACCACCTGGGCGTGAACCACGTTGAACGGCGGCAGAATGCTGAAAATCTGGTAGTCCTTGTCGGCACAGTGCATGCCCAGATCGTTGGCTGCCAGCACCCGGTAATCGGAGGATGTGACAGGAGAACCACCAGAGCCCGAGCCGCCTGAGCTGCTGCCTCCTTCGTCTTTCTTGTCCTCATCCTCGTCTTTGTCTTTATCCTTGTCTTTGTTCTTGTCGCTATCGACGCCTTCGGTGGCATTACTGCCATTGCCGTCGGTGGTGTCAGCCCCGCTCTGGCAGCCCGTTATCGCCAGCAGCGCCACCAGACTGAGCAGCAAGAGTGGTCGTTTCGGTTCATGGAATTTGCTCAGGATCATCATTTGTCGTCTCCGGTTTGATTTCTGCTCCCCGCGCCTTTCCCTGTCAAGGTGCTTCCCCGTGATTGATTCGGGTGATGACGGGAGCCTTCAATACCGGGTAACGCAAGAAGCGTTCCAGTAGTTGGTCGGTAGCCCTGCGTCCTCGCCTGACTCCAATACCCGCCTCACTGCATTCGTGGTTCTATGTCTCTTGCTGTCTGGGCTTTTACGATCTCAAGTTTCAGAGTTCAAATGGGCAGAATTAGCGCTTCCCCCCTTTCGCAAAGGGGGGTTAGGGGGGAATGGCACTTACTTAAGTTTCTTAGGGTGGCCATTCTTTCTTACTTCTTCGCGGGCTTGTGGTCTAGGTTTCATGAGTTTGGGGTAGGATTTCGGTCGTTTTTTCACGGCTCTTGGCTCTATC
>JALSHZ010000120.1 GCA_026981985.1 Gammaproteobacteria bacterium
ATGTTTTGTCGTATTCGGGGCTATTTATCCACTTGTCGAAAACAAGGGCTGAGTGCATCCGATGCGTTGGCGTTGGTTTTTGCGGGAAAATTACCCCATTTTGATTTAATGGGCTGAGTAGTTACAGATTCAGCAGCTAATCGAAGCAGGCAAGGGGCCACATGAAATCGACGCTATCGTAAAAGTCGATGACAAGCCGGCACTCGATGCCATTGCAACCCTTCGTCTACGGCATGCTGGTGATCGTGATACGCGGAAATCAGAGCTTTCGGAACACCTGATGTCATTGCAGCAGGCCGCTTTTGTGGAGGCTGTCGCATCACCTGCTGCCTTGCTGTTGTTGACAGGGTTGATGGTGACTGCGCTTTTTCGTATCCGCAGAGTGATTGGGGGCGAGCCGCAAGTCGTCGAGCAGGTCACAAGACGTGTTGCCGAGGGCGAACTCTCTATTGCCGATGAGTTTCGTGATCAGCAAACAAGCGGCATTCTCGATTCCACGTTGAAGTCGGTTGCATCGACTGCCAACGTGGTTCACCGCACCCGAGATATTGCCACAACGGTTGATGCCTCTGTGGATGGCATCCTGAAAAAGGTCGATGATCTTCGTGCCCGTTTCGTCAGCCAACAGGGCAATATCAAGAACACGGCACGCACGATGTGGCAGATGACAGAGATCACCCACAAAAATGCGGCGAGTGCCGAACGGGCGAACCAGTTGGCCAGTGAAGCGACCCAGTCATCATTGCAGGGAAGTGAGGTGGTCAAGCGGGCGATCTGTGCAATGGATCAGATCAATAGCGCCAGCGAGCGAATCGCGGACATTATCACCGTCATCGATGAGATTGCTTTTCAGACCAATCTGCTGGCGCTCAACGCTGCCGTTGAAGCGGCGCGTGCTGGTGATCATGGCAAGGGCTTCGCGGTGGTGGCGGCGGAAGTGCGTAACCTTGCTCAGCGCAGTGCAACGGCGGCGAAGGAAATCGAAGGGCTGATTGCGGACAGTACGAGCAAAGTGGATGATGGTACGGTGCTGGTCAATGCCGCCGGTGAGGCGTTGAAGGAGATCTTCGATTCAGTAGAAAAGGTGAATGAGGTGGTGGCTGAAATGGCTTTATCCAATAAACAGCAAGCCTCGGGAATCGATGACGTCAATAACGCAATCAGTCAGATTGAGCAGGTTCGGGCCGCCAACGAGAAACAGGTACTGGATATCGCTTCCGAGTGTGAACTGCTCGACGGTCGGGCGGCCGAATTGATGCAAACTATCGGTTTTTTCCGCACATGCGAATCCACGCTGATGAATCAGAATTCGGAATCGTCACATGCTGTCAGCGCCACGCTGCAAGATGAAATGCCGTCCGAAGTGTGGGAATCACCGGAGCCGTTTCCAGATCTTGAAGAGCCGCATTACGAACCGAACAATCATCAGAAAGACACGTCCAATAATAACTGGAACGGGAAAGAACGCCGTTCCGCCACACGACCCTGGAAGGATCAGTCCGCTGCTGTCAAAGCCGGGAGATCGGACAACCAGGGGTGGGACAGTTTCTGAAAACTGTGAAACAGTGCCGCCCAACCAGCCCCAGGTTGCTGTATTGGCTCACAATAATCATCGTTCGCGATTTCTGCAACAAGCAATTTGTGATCGCTGGAGAATCCACTGTCTCACTTACTCCCTATTATTTCCCTATAAATCGCATCGACCCGGGAGTGACTCCTGGGAACGGTGCATCAAGGGACAGGGAGAAAAGGGATGCGGATTATTATTGCAATGCTCATGGCGCTGATGCTGGTTGGATGTGAAGATGGGGCTGGTGTCGAGGATTCGGTAACGGCTACCGATGCCCAAGCTGCCGCGCCACCGAGTGATGTGTTGGCCGAATCGGAAGAACGAAATATTCTCGAAATTCGACAACTGACGCCTGTCTCGGTCACGGAAGGGGAGGCGGTGACATTTACCTTCGATGTTGCTTACAATCTTGTTGGCTATCCTCAGGGCGTCATCAACATCGGCTTCAATTCCTGGAATGCTGATTCTTTTGTTTTTCTCGGTGAGAAAGCGATTGTCGATGAAGGCATGGGTGTCGAGACGTTTACTGTCACGGTCACACCGGTCAGGTGGGAAGCACCGCAGGCATTCAAATTGAATGTCTCGCTCAGTGAGTACCCGCATCCGTCATCGTGGACGCCACTGGTGAGTGTGTCAGAGGCGATTGAAGTCGCCGCGGCTGATGCCCGGATGCAGCAGCGAACTGCGGTCACGCAGCAGCCGACAGTAGTGGACGATAGCGGCGTGATCGAAGCGTGCTATGAGGATTACAACCTCAAGACTGTTTACTGCAATCAATATTGATCGGCAAGTCGCTGCTCACTGAGCAGTTACCCTGAGAGTTGCATTGGCAACACAGGTAACCGATCAGCCGCAGCAGTCTGCCCGCGGATTCGCCTGAATCGGCGGGCAAGGCACGGAGCCGTAAGAGCAGAAAACACAACAATCTCCTGGCTTTGGTTTGAGCAGTGTTTTGCATTGCTTGCATTCATGAAACCACATGCAGGCGTCGGTTGGCATTTCCATCTTTTCGCTGAAACCGCATTCCGGGCAGGTCAGCTCTGACCACAATTCAATCTCATTCATTTTTTCAGCGCTCATGTTGGTTGTCAGCAGAGGGTGGGCGATGTCGGGTAGTATGCCATTCTGTTGGCGGAATGGCGGCGATTCCGGGGTTCATGCGCGATTCACCGGCGGTCTGTAGAATGTGTTCTAGACATTATGTTTGACCTGTCTAGGATCGTTGAAATGTCGCCGGTTTATTTGCCAGGAGGTCGGTCTTACCATGAAACATTCCAGAAATTTGATCAGGCTGTTGCAGTGGGTCGTGGTGGCATTGCTGCTGTTTGCTTGTGCCACGTCGCCCACCGGGCGTAAGCAGCTGATTCTGTTGCCCGACAGTCAGATGGATCAGCTGGGCCTGGCGTCCTACGCCGAAATGAAAAAATCCCAGCCGATCGAAAGAGACGGCACCTCGAATGCCTATGTCTCCTGTGTGGCCCGTGCCATCACCAATGAACTGACTGGCAAGTGGGCGCAGCAGCCGTGGGAGGTGACGGTGTTCAAGGATGATTCAGCCAACGCGTTTGCCCTGCCTGGCGGCAAAATCGGTGTTCATACCGGATTGTTCAAGGCGGCGCAAAACCAGCATCAGCTGGCTGCTGTACTTGGTCATGAGGTAGGGCATGTGCTGGCGCGGCACAGTAATGAGCGCGTTTCGACCAATCTTGCAGCGCAGACCGGTTTGCAAATCACTGCGGCAGTGCTGACCGGCTCCGAGGCGAAACGTCAGGGAATCATGGCGGCGCTCGGGCTCGGGGCGCAGTTTGGTGTCATACTGCCGTTCAGTCGCACACATGAGTCGGAGGCTGACCTGATTGGCCTGAAATTGATGGCGAAAGCCGGCTTCGATCCGCGGGAAAGCGTTACCCTGTGGCAGAACATGGGCAAGCTGGGCGGCGGTAAGCCACCGGAATTTCTTTCTACTCACCCCTCCGGAAAAACCCGGATTCGCGACCTGAACAAAGCCATGCCGGAGGCGCTGGCACTGTACCAGGAAGCGCAAAGAAAGGGGAAACACCCGAGCTGCAAGCGGTAGATCGCTACAACGCGTCCAGTTGCAGCGGGGTGTCGAGCTTGCGTCCATCGAGGGTGACGCCCTCGGGCGTGAGTGCCAAACGTCCGGCACAAAACCACGCGACCACCAGCGGATAGATCCGGTGTTCCTGCGGCAACAGCTCGGCGGCCAGGCTGTCGGGCGTATGTTCTGCCCTGATCGCCAGACGCGATTGCAGCACGACTGGCCCGCCGTCGAGTTCAGCAGTGACAAAGTGAACCGAGGCACCATGTTCGGCATCACCGGCGTCGATCGCACGCTGATGGGTATGCAACCCTTGATATTTTGGCAGGCGTGACGGATGGATATTCAACATTCTGCCGCTGTAGTGCTGCACGAATTCATCGGTGAGAATGCGCATGAACCCGGCGAGCACGACCAGGTCAGGCGCGTATTCGTCGATCTTGGCAGCGAGCGCCTGGTCGAAGCTGGTGCGATCGGGGTAGGTGGTGTGGTCGATGGTGATCGCCGGGATATTGCTCGCCGCCGCGCGTTCCAGCCCCTTGACGCCGGGGCGGTTGCTGATGACGGCGACAATGCGGCCGTCGATTTCGCCGCGTTTGCTGGCATCGATCAGCGCCTGGAGGTTACTGCCTGACCCGGAGATCAATACCACGATCCGGCAGCTGTTCATGACTGATAGACGGTGACGGGTTCCGCCGCGTCGGAGCTGTGAATCTCGCCGATCACCTGACAGTCGATGCCGTGTTGCTGCAGAATCTCGCTTGCGCTGTCCACGTTTTCGTCGGCGAGCACGACAACCATGCCGATGCCACAATTGAACGTGCGCAGCATTTCAGCGTCGCTGATGTTGCCGGCGCTGGCGAGCCAGTCGAAGACCGGTGGGCGTTGCCAGCTCGACAGTGTAATTCGGGCTTCGCTGCCGTCGGGCAGCACCCGGGGCAGGTTTTCGCTCAGGCCACCGCCGGTGATGTGGGCGAGGGCGTGGACATCGACTGTATTGAGCAGCGCCAGTAGCGGTTTCACATAGATGCGCGTCGGCGCCAGTAGCGCCTCGCCAAGTGTGACCTCACCGCAAGCGCTATCGAGCGACGCGCCGCTGACCTCGAGTACCTTGCGAATCAGTGAATAGCCGTTGCTGTGCGGGCCAGAGGAGGCCAGCCCCAATAGCTTGTCGCCAGCCCGGACCTTGCTGCCATCGAGGATTTTCGACTTTTCGACGATACCGACGCTGAAACCGGCAAGATCATAGTCATCGCCGGCATACATGCCGGGCATCTCCGCTGTTTCACCGCCACTCAAGGCAGCACCGGCTTGCAGGCAACCGTCGGCAATGCCCTTGATGACATCGGTCGCCACGTCCAGGTCCAGCTTGCCGGTGGCGTAGTAGTCGAGAAAAAACAGCGGCTCGGCGCCGGCGACCACGATATCGTTAACGCACATGGCCACCAGATCGATGCCAATGGTGTCATGCTTACCCAGTTCCAGCGCTAGCCGCAGCTTGGTGCCGACGCCATCGGTGCCGGATACCAGCACCGGTTCACGGTATCTGTCTAGTGGTAACTCGAACAATGCGCCAAACCCACCCAGTCCGGCCAGGACGCCGGGGCGCCGGGTGCGGATGGCGTGCGGTTTGATGCGCTCGATCAGGGCGTTGCCGGCATCGATATCGACACCCGCATCCTTGTAACTGAGGGGCGTCTGGCTGTTGTCTGACATGATGACTGGGCCTGCTTCACAAAGACGGCAGATGGTAGCCCTGTGCAGCAGGTCTGTAAACCGCATCGCGCTGGGGCCTTATGGTATCTTCTGCTACATATTTGTTGTGGGGAAGCAGCTGGTGAGCAGAACAGGATTGGTAGCGGGAACAATCGCCTGCGTGTTGTTGGTGATGTCGATGGTAGCGCAGAGCGCTTTTGCCGCCAGCGCGGTGATCACCACCGAGGTGCCGATGGCAGCGCGTGATGATGCCGCCGAACAGGCTGCGATGGAGGCGTCGCTGATCGAGGCGCTGGAAACGCTGACGCACAATGAAAACATCGGCAAAAGCAAAGCCGCTGCAAGACTGAAAAAATCGCTGCACGATTATCTGCTCGAATTCGAAGTGGTCGAAGAAGACGCAGAAGGCGAGGATGAGGCCGGCTGGCTGTTACGCTGTCGTTTCGATCGTGCAGCACTGGCCAGCGCCTTGCAGCGCGAACAGGGCGGCGCCGCGCCGCTGGTCCGGGACGAGGTGTTGTTCTGGCTGGTATACGGTTATGGCGACAAACCGGGGAAGGTGCTGGGTCGGCTGGGCAACGAAAAACTGGTCAAGCGGGTGGAAGAGGCCGCAGCCGCGGCGGGCATCAAGGCCATCCTGCCGCTGTATGACCTGCAAGACAAGCAGGCCGTTTCCGCCGCCGATATTGAGATGGGTTATGTCGAAGGCATCGAGAAAGCGACCGGCAGGTACCATGTCAACCAGTACATCACCGGCGAGATGCGCTACAAGAAAAAGCTCTGGCACGTTCAGCTGGAGCAGTATGGCGTTGTCACCATCGGAGAGTCGAGTAATGCCGTGCGGGCGTTGCGGCTGGCGCTGAATCAGCTGCGCAGTGATACGGCCAACATTTCTCCCCAAGCTCGCGCTGGCAATGTTATCCGGATTGCCGTGGCTTACGTGAAATCCTATGCCGACTACCGCCGACTCAACCGCTACCTGGAAGCTCTGCAGGGTGTCGAGAAGGTCAAACCGGCTGGAAACTCTGGAGATCTCGCGCTGTTCGATATCGAACTGAAGGAGTCAGAATCAGCGTGGACGGCGCGTCTGCGACAAGATGGCGTGCTTGCCGACAGTCCTGCCGACCTGGGCGGGGAGGGGGTGACGCACTATTTCTATCTCGTGGAAAATGGTCTGAAGAAGTAAAGGACTGTAAACTCCGATTGATAGATAACTCTCAGGTTTCGGCTCTCGATTTGGGCTTAGCGGCAGGAATATCGCTGCGGCTCCATCATCCCCGCTGGACATGGAGATCCAGTCTCAGGGATGTGGACCAACGGCTGGGCTGCCCTCCCTGGCACTGGATTCCGGCGTCCCCCGGAATGACGGGGCGCTGGGGGGGGAGCCTCAAGCCGAAGGAACGCCGAAACTTGAGAAATAATAATCTCGTCGCCAGCATCAAGCAGGACGACGAATCACCCGGACTCAGTGAGCGACCCTTTCCAGATGACATTGCTGCAAGCGCGACAAATACCCAACATCATTACCGTGTTCCGCGTCCTGCTGGTGCCGCCGGTGGGGTGGGCGCTGTTGACCGAACAATACCAGCTTGCGTTCTGGCTGTTCTTTCTGGCTGGTTTCAGTGATGCGCTCGATGGCTTCCTCGCCCGTTATTTCAAATGGCAGAGCAAGTTTGGCGCCACCTTGGACCCGATCGCCGACAAGCTGCTGATGATCGTCACCTTCTACTGCATGGCCTGGCAGAATCTGATTCCCTGGTGGCTGTTCCTCGCTATTTTTCTGCGGGACCTCATCATTCTCGGCGGTGCGGCTGCTTACCATTTCGTCACCCGCAGCCTGCAGATGGAGCCGATCCTGCTTGGCAAGCTGAATACCTTCCTGCAAATTCTGCTGGTGCTGGCGGTGTTGACGTACTGGGCCTACGGTCTGGTGTCGGCAGAGCTGGTGCGCTGGCTGGTGCTTGCGCTGCTGGTGAGCACGCTGGCCAGTGGTGCCGCCTATGTCTGGATCTGGAGCCGCAAGACAAAGGAATACAAGGGTAATGATGGCCGTGTCTGAATCACAACGCTGGTTTGTGTTGGCCTCGCTGTTACTGGCAGGCTGGTTGTTCTACCTGCTGGCGCCAGTACTGACGCCGTTTTTCATTGCCGCGCTGCTGGCCTATCTGGGTGATCCACTGGTCGACAGGCTGGAGCGGCTGGGTTTGTCGCGAACCTTGGGCGTGGCGCTCGTCTTTCTCGGCATGACGCTGATCTTGGCGTTGGCTTTGTTGCTACTGGTGCCGTTGCTGCAAACTCAGGTTGCCCAGCTGATTCAGGTGCTGCCGGACTATATCGCCTGGATCAGTAACAACATCGTGCCGTGGCTGGAGGAGAAGGTCGGCATTTCCCATGAACAGCTCAATCTGGCGGCACTGTCGGCGTGGATTTCGGAACACTGGAGTACAGCGGGTGGGGTGGCCGTCAATGTGCTCGAATACGCCTCACGGTCAGGTGGCATGCTGCTGGGCTGGCTTGCCAATATCGTGCTGATTCCGGTGGTCGGTTTCTACCTGCTGCGCGACTGGGATGACTTCGTTGCCGGCATCGATCATCTGCTGCCGCGCAAGCTGGAGCCGGATATCGCCCACATCGCCCGGGAAGCTGATGAAATGCTCGCGGCGTTTCTGCGGGGCCAGCTCACCGTCATGATTGCGCTGGGTGTGATCTACGGGGTTGGCCTGGCGCTGATTGGTTTGAAATTCGCACTATTGATCGGCTTGCTGGCGGGGCTGGTGAGCTTTGTGCCCTATCTGGGTTTTATCGTCGGCGTTGTCGTCGCCGGAGTGGCGATGCTGATGCAGACGCATGATATCTGGCAGCTGCTCCCCGTACTCGCCGTCTTTGGGGTTGGTCAGATGATCGAGGGGATGCTGCTGACACCGTTGCTGGTGGGGGATCGCATTGGCCTGCATCCGGTGGCGGTTATTTTCGCCATTCTCGCCGGGGGGCAGTTGTTTGGCTTCGTGGGCGTATTGCTGGCGCTGCCGGTGGCGGCGGTTCTGGCGGTGATCGTGCGTGACCTGCATCGGCGCTATCTCGACAGCGAACTCTATGCCGCCTCACATGAGGCGGCGGGCGATCCGTGAAACAGCTGGCGCTGCCCATCCGCATGAATGCGTCGGCGACACTCGATAACTTCATCGCCGGGCGCAACGCGCAGTTGATTCATTTTCTGCAGCGCTTTCTGGAGCAGCAAGGCGAACTCCAGGCCTATCTCTGGGCGCATGGCGCTCGCGGTAAATCCCATCTGTTGCAGGCCATGTGCCAGCAGGCGGCAGAGCGGAAATTGCAGGCCAGCTATCTGCCAATGGCCGAACTTGCCGGTTTCGATGCCACCATGCTCAGTGGACTGGAACGGCTTCAGCTCCTTGCCATTGACGACCTCCAGGCCGTGGTAAGCGATCCGGTCTGGGCAGAGGCCATTTTTCATCTTATCAACCGCTGCCGAAATGCTGGTTGTCGCTTGCTGCTGGCAGCGAGCGTATCACCGCAGTCGATACCCGTAGCGCTTCCCGATCTGGCCTCGCGCCTGGTGTGGGGGCCGGTCTTCCACCTCGATCCGTTGGCGGATGATGAACTATTGGCATTCATCTTCAACCGTGCGCGTCAGCGCGGCCTCAACCTGCCTGCTGAGGTGGCGCACTATATCGTCAAGCATCTGCCGCGTGATATCCGCTATCTGGAAACGCTGATTGGGCTGCTCGATGAAGAGGCTATGGCAAGCAAGCGGCGCGTGACACTGCCATTGGTGAAACTGGTGATGCAGGAGCATCGAAGCCTGCTTGAGGCGGATATCTCAGACGTCAGTTGACGTTAGCCCTTCCGGTAGGTTGGGCAAAGCGACGCGTGCCCAACACAGGCCTTGGTGTTGTGTATGGCCGTGGTTGTTGGGCACGTCACTATCGTTCCTTTGCGCAATCTACCTGCATTCAGGGGTAGAAGTGAGTGCCGCAAACGCTAAAACTTCCAAGTAACTTCCCGCCAAACCTGTCGCATGGTAATCACTGATACCCCCTTTGCCCGCCTGAGCATCGCAGGTGCAGGCGGGATCAGCCCGCAGGGGCAGGCCATGGATGGCCTGCGTCGGCCGTCACGAAGGGACGTGTCGGCCGACCCCCGGCTGGGCCGAGAAGCGCAGGAAACAGCGGGGAATCGGGGCGGCATTTTTTGGTACCTTTTTGTTGCTGTTGACAAAAAGGTACTCGGGGCCGTGGCAGAGGACCGTGGTGGAAGCAACAAAGCTTGATTGGCCACGAAACAATACCACCACGCTTTCCAAGTGCTGAGGACAACAAACCTGATCTCCCGCTTGTTGTCCTCAGCATTCATAATCAAGCGAGGTGGTATCGGTTTCGCGCTCATCAACACTACGATTCTTCCAACGCTTCCTCGCACAGCGCGAGTTCCATTTTTTGCTCGTCCAAAAAACGGAACCCAAAAAAGGACGCCCCAACACACCCTTGATTCCGCTGCCGGGCACGCCTTCCGGGGTCAGCTTGAGCGGCTTCCTGCCGCGCAAGCTTCAACCGGCCATCCGTGGCCGGTTGCCCCCTCCAGGCGCACCCGGCAGCGGCGCGTGTGAAGGGGAAGGAAAAGCGGGACACCAATAGCCATTCAACAGCTGGCTCAGTATGATTTTCGGTAACTACTCAGCCCATTAAATCAAAATGGGGTAATTTTCCCGCAAAAACCAACGCCAACGCATCGGATGCACTCAGCCCTTGTTTTCGACAAGTGGATAAATAGCCCCGAATACGACAAAACA